>NZ_JBSFET010000164.1:0-6719 GCF_053594575.1 Streptomyces sp. NPDC001880 | reverse complement strand
GGCCTCCTGCGATACACGAACCCGGACACCGCTCCCGAACTCCAGCACCCTGCACCACAGATCGGCTTCAACTACCTCGGACGCTTCCAGACCGGTGCTGCGGACGTGCTGGGGACGGGTCTGTCCGGTGGGATGGATCCGGCGATGCCGTTGGCGCACGTGGTCGAGGTGAACGCGCTGGCGGAGGACTCGGGCGAGGGCCCGGTGCTACGGGCGGTGTGGTCCTGGGCGGGCGAACTGCTCTCCCAGGAACGGGTCGCCGAACTCGCACAGGCCTGGTTCGCCGAGCTCACCGCGATCGCGGATGCCCTCACCCGGCAAGGAGCCGGCGGACACACACCCTCCGACTTCCCCCTCGTCACCCTCGCCCAGCAGGAGATCGAGACGGTCGAGGCCGAGCTGACGGCAGAGGACAACACCCTCGACGACGTGCTCCCACTGTCCCCGTTGCAGGAAGGCCTCGCCTTCCACGCCGCCTACGGCCAGGACCACGTGGACGTCTACACCTCCCAGCTCGTCCTGGACCTGTCGGGTGCGCTGGATGCGGAGCGGCTGCGGCAGGCCGCGCAGCAGCTGCTGGACCGGCATGCGAACCTGCGGGCCGGATTCCGGCAGAGTGCGGACGGCCGTTGGGTACAAGTGGTGCCCGGCCGGGTGGAGGCGCCGTTCCGCGTCGTGGAGGCGCCCCAGAACGCGGACCCGGAGGAGACGGTCCGTGCTCTGGCGGACGATGAGCGTGCGTGTGCGTTCGATGTGGCGCGGCCGCCGTTGGTGCGGTGGGTGCTGGTGCGGCTGGGTGCCGAGCACTCTCGGCTCATCCTGACGAACCATCACATCCTGCTGGACGGCTGGTCGATGCCGGTGCTGTTCAGTGAGCTGTTCGGCCTCTACCAGCAAGCGACCGGTACCGACGGTTTCGGTGTCGCCCCGGCGGTGGTGCGTCCGTACAGCGACTACCTGTCGTGGCTGGCCGCGGCGGACCGTCCGGCTGCGGAGCTGGCCTGGAGCGAGGCGCTGGCGGGAGTGGAGGAGCCGACGCTGGTGGCTCCGGACTTCGCGCAGGGCCGCGCGGAGGTTCCCGAGCGGCTGCGGACCGAGCTCCCGACGGCGCTGGTGGAGGAGCTGACTCAGCTGGCCCGCAGGTGGGGCGTGACGCTGAACACGCTGGTCCAGGTCGCCTGGGGCGTGCTGGTCGGTGGCCTGACCGGGCGTGAGGACGTGGTGTTCGGTTCGGTGGTCTCGGGGCGCCCGGCGGAGCTGCCGGGCGTGGAGGGCATGGTCGGCCTCTTCATCAACACGCTGCCGGTCCGGGTCCGTCTGGAGGCGGGCGAGACGATCGCTTCGCTGATGGGACGGGTGCAGCAGGAGCAGGCTGGCCTGCTCGCCCATCACCACCTGGGTCTGACAGGAATTCAGCAACTTGCCGATGCGGGACAGTTGTTCGACACGCTCACCGTGTACGAGAACTATCCTGTCGTGCAGGCCCCCGAGGTCGAGGACGGCCGCACGCTGCGTGTGCGGATCATCGAGGGCCTGGACGCGACGCACTACCCCCTGGCCCTGGCAGTGATCCCGGGCGGGGACGGGATGCGGCTGCGCCTGGACTACCAGCGGACCGTGTTCACCACCGACCGGGCGGCACAGATCCTCGAACGCTACCGGCACCTCCTCCAGGCACTGACCACCACCTCCGAACAGGCGACGCTCGCCCAGCTCGACACCCTCCTGCCGGGTGAGCGCGAGACCCTCGACGCCTGGAACGACACCGCCGTCGACGTCCCGACCGCGACGCTTCCCGAACTGTTCGCCGCGCAGGTCGCCCGTACCCCCGCCGCGACCGCCATCGAGTACGGCGACACCACGCTCACCTACGCGGAGCTCGACGCCCGCGCCAATCAGCTCGCCCACCACCTCATCGCCAGGGGCGTGCGCGCCGAGTCCCTCGTCGCGGTCCGGATGGAGCGGTCCGTCGAACTCGTCGTCGCCGAACTCGGCATCGCCAAGGCGGGTGGCGCGTACGTACCGCTGTTCCCCGACTGGTCCGCCGAGCACCGCGAGCGTGTCTGCGCGAAGGCGGGCGTGTCCCTGGTCCTCACGGCCGAAGACGTCGCCGCGGTCGACGGATACCCCGAATCCGACCCGGGCGTGCGCATCCATGCCGACCAGCTCGCCTACGTCATGTTCACGTCGGGGTCGACGGGCGAACCCAAGGGCGTGCCCTCATCGCACCGCGACGCGACGGAACTCGCTCTGGACGGCGGATTCGGCGAGCGAGCGGCCCAGCGCGTCCTGCTGCATTCGCCGCACTCCTTCGACGCGTCCACGTACGAGGTGTGGGTACCGCTGTTCAAGGGCGGGCACATCGTCGTCGCGCCGCCCGGCAGGGTCGACCCCCGTGAACTCGCTGAGCTGATCCGGTCGAGCGGGGTGACCGGGCTGTTTCTGACAGCCGGCCTGTTCGCGGTCATGGCGGAGGAGCACCCGGACTGCTTCGCAGCGGTCGTCGAAGTGCGTCCGGGCGGTGACGTCGTGTCACCCGCGGCTGTCCGCCGGGTGCAGCGGGCCTGCCCGAACACCCAGGTCGTGGTGATGTACGGGCCTACCGAGGTCACGGTGTTCGGCACCTACAACCGGATCGGCCCGGTTCCGGACGACGCCACCGAGGTGCCGATCGGGGGCCCGCTGGACAACATGCGTCTGTACGTCCTCGATTCAGGGCTGCGTCTTGTCGCCCCGGGACTCGTCGGCGAGCTCTACATCGCCGGGTCCGGCGTCGTACGCGGCTATCTGCGTCAGCCCGCGCTGACCGCGGGACGCTTCGTCGCCAGCCCGTTCGGAGACGGCGAGCGCCTCTACCGCACCGGTGACCTCGTGCGGTGGAACGAGCACGGCCAGATCATGTTCGTCGGCCGCGTCGACGAGCAGGTGAAGGTCCGCGGGTTCCGCGTCGAACCCGGCGAGATCGGCGCCACCCTGACCGGGCACCCCGACATCGCGCAGGCGATCGTGGTCGCCCGCGAGATCACAGGCGTCGGTCGGGGCAAACAGCTCGTCGGATACGCGGCGCCGACCCCGGGGGCGACGCCTCCCGACCCGACGGAGCTGCGCCGCTTCCTGGCCGAGCGGTTGCCCGAGTACATGGTCCCGGCCGTGATCACGGTGCTTGACGCCCTTCCGCTCACCCCGATCGGGAAGGTGGACCGCAAGGCACTGCCACAGCCGCAGTTCACCGCCGACGAGTCCAAGGCGCCCGGAACACCTCAGGAGGAGGCCCTGTGCCGGCTGTTCGCCGAGGTCCTTGGCCTGGAGACGGTCGGTGTCGACGACTCGTTCTTCGACCTGGGCGGACACTCGCTCCTCGCGACCCGTCTCGTATCGCGGATGCGCGCCGTCCTGACCGCCGACATCAACGTGCGCGGTGTCTTCGAGACGCCCACCGTGGCCGGTCTCGCGTCCCGTCTGGTCATCGCGGACGCGGACCGTCCGGCGCTGGAGCCTCAGGTCCGCCCCGAGCGGCTTCCGTTGTCCTACGCCCAGCGGCGGCTGTGGTTCCTCGACCAGTTCGAGGGGCCCAGCGCCACCTACAACATCACCGTCGCACTGCGGCTGAGCGGCACGTTGGATGTGGCGGCTTTGCGGTCGGCTGTGGCGGATGTGGTGGGTCGGCACGAGAGTCTGCGGACGGTCGTGTCGGCGGATGCCGCGGGTGTTCCGTTCCAGCGGGTGTTGCCGGTGGACGAGGTAGCGGTGGAGATTCCGCTGCTGGAGGTGGAGCCGTCGGAGGTGTCCGCTCGGGTCGCGGAGTCGGCGGCGTACGCCTTCGACCTGGCGTCCGAGATTCCGCTGCGGGGCTGGGTGCTGCGCGGCGGGGCGGACGACCACGTGTTGGTGCTGGTGGTGCATCACATCGCGGGTGACGGTGAGTCGATGGCCCCCCTGTCCCGCGACCTGGTGGGCGCGTACACCGCCCGGTGTGCGGGACGCGCTCCCGAATGGGAGCCGCTGCCCGTGCAGTACGTCGATTACGCCCTGTGGCAGGAGGACGTCCTCGGGGACGAGGAGGACCCGCAGAGCCGGCTTTCCGAGCAGCTCGCCCTCTGGAAGGCGGAGCTGGCGGGCGTTCCGCAGCCGTTGCGGCTGCCCACGGACCGGCCGCGTCCGGCCGCGGCCAGCCACCGCGGTGACCGCGTCGAGTTCACGATCGAACCGGAGCTCTTCGCCTCGGTGGAGGAGCTGGCGAGCCGCGAGGGTGCGACGGTGTCCATGGTCCTGCAGGCCGCTCTGGCGGTTCTGCTGCACCGCCTCGGTGGCGGGGATGACATCACGATCGGCTCGCCGATCGCCGGCCGTACCGACGAGGCGCTCGCCGACCTGGTCGGCTTCTTCGTCAACACCTGGGTCCTGCGCGCCGACCTGACCGGTTCCCCCACCTTCACAGAAGTGCTCGCCCGGATACGGGAGAAGGCGCTGGCGGCCTACGACAACCAGGACGTGCCGTTCGAGCGGCTGGTGGAACTCATCAACCCCGAACGCTCCACCGCCTACCACCCGATCTTCCAGACCATGTTCATCTGGCAGAACGCCAGCAGGCCCGACTTCGAACTTCCCGGTCTGCGCGTCTCCTACGAGCCGGTCACGGTCGACTCCGCCAAGTTCGACCTGACCTTTGGCATGGGGGAGACCGTCGGCCCGGACGGGCGCCGCGTCCAGGGCAGCGTCGAGTACACCGTCGATCTGTTCGACCACAGCACGGTGGAGGCGCTCACCGCCCGGTTCGTGCGGGTGGTGGAGCAGGTGGCGGCCCGGCCGCTCACCCAGGTCGCCGATGTGTCGCTGCTGGGAGAGGCGGAGCGCCGGGAGCTCACCGCCCGCCCGGCGACGGTTCCGGTCACCGACACCGTGGTCTCGCGCTTCGAGCAGCAGGTGCTGGCCACCCCCGACGCAGCTGCCGTGTCGTTCGGCGCGTCCGTCCTGACCTATCGACAGCTCGATGAGCAGGCCAACCAGCTCGCCCGGCTGCTCCGGGAGCGGGGCGCGGGTGCGGAGCGGTTCGTGGCGCTGCGGATGCCGCGGACCGAGGAACTGGCGGTCGCGATCCTCGGCGTCCTGAAGTCGGGAGCGGCCTACGTGCCGGTCGACCCGGCCTATCCGGCCGACCGGATCGCCTACATGCTGGAGGACTCCCGGCCGGTCATGACGGTCACACCGGAGGTTCTGGCCGAGAGCTCCGCCTATCCGACCGACACCCTCGACGTCGTCGTGTCGCCGCGGCAGCCGGCCTACGTCATCTACACGTCCGGCTCGACCGGCAGGCCCAAGGGCGTGGTGGTCGAGCACGGCAACGTGATGCGGCTGATGGACGCCACCGACGGCTGGTTCGGATCGGGACCCGAGGACGTGTGGACGCTGTTCCACTCGTACGCCTTCGACTTCTCGGTGTGGGAGCTGTGGGGCGCGCTGCTCCACGGCGGCCGCGTGGTCATCGTGCCGTACGAGACCAGCCGCGACCCGCACGCATTCCTCGAACTCCTCGCCGACGAGCACGTCACCGTGCTCAGCCAGACACCGTCGGCCTTCTACCAGCTCATGGCGGCCGATCAGGAGATGCCCGCTGTCGGAGACCGACTGGCGTTGCGCCAGGTCGTGTTCGGCGGTGAGGCACTCGATCCGGGACGGTTGACGACGTGGTACGCGCGGCACGCGCAGGACGCGCCGGTCCTGGTGAACATGTACGGCACCACCGAGACCACCGTGCACATCACGTACGTCGCGTTCGACGCGGCGACGGCCGCATCGGCCCCGGGATCCGTGATCGGCGTGCCGATCCCCGACCTCGCGGTCTACGTCCTCGACGGGCGGCTCCAGCCGCAGCCGCCCGGGGTCCCGGGCGACCTGTACGTGGCGGGCGCGGGCCTGTCGCGCGGATACCTCAACCGGCCCGACCTGACCGGAGGCCGCTTCGTCGCCGATCCCCACGGCGCCCCGGGCACGCGGATGTACCGCACCGGCGACATCGGCCGCCGGCTCGCCGACGGACGCCTGGAGCACCTCGGCCGCAGCGACGACCAGGTGCAGCTGCGGGGCTTCCGCATCGAGCCCGGTGAGATCGAGGCCGCACTGCTGTCCAGCCCGGCGGTGGCCCAGGCCGCGGTCCTCGTACGGGACGGGCGCGGCAGCGGCGGCCAACAGCTGATCGGGTACGTGGTCGCCGCGGACGCCGACATCGACGTCGACGCGCTGCGGACGTTCGTGGGAGGACGACTGCCCGCCTACATGGTCCCGGCCGCGTTCATGGTCCTGGAGCGGCTGCCGCTGACCCCGAACGGCAAGCTCGACCGAGCCGCACTGCCCGAACCGGAGGTCAGCTCCAGCAACGCCTTCCGCGCCCCGCGCACAGCGCTCGAAGAAGTCCTGTGCTCGGTCTACGCGGACGTCCTCGGCCTGGAACGGGTCGGCATCGACGACGACTTCTTCGCCGTGGGCGGTGACAGCATCCGCTCCATCCAGGTCGTCGCCCGCGCCCGCACCGCCGGAATCGACATCAGCCCCCGCGAGGTGTTCGAGCACCGCACGGCCGCCGGTCTCGCCCAGCTCGCCTCCGACCGTGAGGCCATGGGTACGCGGCCGGTGCTGGCCGAGTTGTCGGGTGGGGGAGTGGGATGGTCGCCCCTGCCCCCGGCCGCCCAGTACCTGCTGGAGCTCGGTGGTGGGTATGGCCG
>NZ_JBSFET010000163.1:0-6760 GCF_053594575.1 Streptomyces sp. NPDC001880 | reverse complement strand
GGCACACCCTCCAAAACCCCACGCCAATACCCCAACTGCTCACTCACCACACTCCCCGGATCACCCTCAGACCCCAACACCTCCCGCTGCCACACAGCGAAATCCGCATACTGCACCGGCAACGCGGCCCACCCCGGCTCCCGCCCCGCGAGTCGTCCCGCGTACGCGTCTGTCAGATCACGCAGCAACGGCGCCATCGACCAACCGTCCGCCGCGATGTGATGCAGGACCAGGACCAGCACCTGTTCGCCCGGCCCCAGCTCGACCAGGCTCGCCCGCACCGGGATCTCCGTGGCCAGGTCGAAAACATGATCCGCAGCGGCCGCCAACGCCGCCGGGAGGCCTTCAGGAGCGATCTTCTCGACCACGAGGTCGACCGCCGCGTCCGGCAGTACGCGCTGTACCGGCTCCCCCGCCACGACATCGATCACCGTACGCAGCGACTCGTGGCGGCCGACGACGTCGGCCAGGGCCGCACGCAGAGCCACCACATCCACCGCACCCGACAACCGCACCGCGACCGGCATGTTGTACGTGGCGTTGGGTCCCTCGAACTGGTCGAGGAACCACAGCCGCTGCTGCGCGTGCGAGAGCGGCAGGAGTTCAGGCCGCGGATCCACGGCTGTCAGCGGCGGTCGCGCGTCGGTGGCCGCGCGCAGGTGCGCGGCCAGCCCGGCCGGCGTGGGCGTGTCGAAGACGGCACGTACGCCCGGGTCGGCGCCGAAGCTCGCGCGGATGCGCGCCACCAGGCGCGTCGCCAGCAGCGAGTGGCCGCCGAGGTCGAAGAAGGAGTCGTCCGCGCCGACGGAGTCCCTGCCGAGAACGTCCGCGAAAAGGGCGCACAGGACTTCCTCTTCCTGGGTGCGCGGCGCACGGTACGCCCCGGTGGTGAACTCGGGCTCGGGCAGCGCCATCTGGTCGATCTTGCCGTTGGGGGTCAGCGGCATCGCGTCGAGGACGACGAACACCGCGGGGATCATGTACTCGGGGACTCGCTCGCCGACGAAGGTGCGCAGCGCGGCGGGTCCGGTCCGGGCGGCGCCGGGGGCCTGGACGATGTACGCGGCCAGTCGGCTGCCGCCCGCGTGGTCGGGGCGGGCGACGACGACGGCTTGGGCCACGTCGTCGTGGGCGGTCAGGGCGGTCTCGATCTCGCCCGGTTCGATGCGGAATCCGCGGACCTTGACCTGGTGGTCGGTGCGGCCCGCGTACTGGAGGTGGCCGTCCGGAGTCCATCGGGCGAGGTCGCCGGTGCGGTACATGCGGCGGCCCCGGGCGAACGGGCTGGCCACGAATCGTTCCGCGGTCAGGCCGTGCCGGTGCAGATAGCCCCGGGCCACGCCGTCGCCCGCGATGTAGAGGTCGCCGAGGACGCCCGGGGGCACCGGGCGCATCGTCCTGTCCAGAACGTACACCTGGGTGTTGGCGATCGGCTTGCCGATGGGCGGGACACCGCTGCCGGGCCGGACCTCGAAGAGGGTGGACCAGATGGTCGTCTCGGTCGGGCCGTACATGTTGGTGACGGCGTCCGCGTACGCGTGCAGGGTGGCGGCCAGGTCGGCGGGCAGGGCCTCTCCGCCGACCAGGATCCGCAGACCGCGCAGGCCGTCTGGGTCGTGCCCGGCCAGCATCTGCCAGAACGAGGGGGTGGCCTGCGCGACGGTCACGCCGTGGCGCTCGATGAGTTCGCCTACCGCGGACGGCTGCAACAGCGTGTTCCTGTCCGCGACGACGACGCCCGCTCCGTTGAGGAGGGGGAGGAAGACCTCCAGCGCGGCGATGTCGAACGCGATGGTGGTCACCGCGAGCAGCCGGTCGTGCGGCTGGAGCCGGAAGGTCGTCTGCATCGAGGCCAGGAAGTTGCCGAGGGCCCTGCGGGACACCGCCACGCCCTTCGGCGTGCCGGTGGAGCCGGAGGTGTAGATGACGTAGGCCGCGTTGTCCGGTGAGACGCGGTGCCCGGTCGGCGCCGTGTCGGGGTAGGCGTCGAAGTCGCCCGCCGACGTCTGGGCGTCGAGGACGAGCACGGGCTCGGCGTCGCGCAGGACGGACTCGTTGCGGGCGGCGGGGAAGCCGAGGTCGATGGGAAGGTAGGCCGCGCCGGTCTTCAGGACGGCGAGGAGGGCCACGATCATGTCCGCGTCACGGGGCAGCGCCACGGCGACCATGCGTTCGGGCCCGGCGCCGCGTTCGATGAGCCAGTGCGCGATGCGGTTGGCCCGGGTGTCGAGTTCGCGGTACGTCAGTGTCGTCGTGCCGTCCGTGACGGCGAGCGCGTCGGGGGTGCGCGAGGCCTGCTGGGCGAAGAGTTCCGGGACCCCGTCGGCGGGGGTGGAGGCGGCGGTGTCGTTCCATGCGACCAGCGTCCGCTCGCGCTCCGCGGGCGAGAGTACGTCCACCGAGGAGATCGTCTTCTCGGGGGCGGCGCAGAGTTGACGCAGCATGCGCAGGAAGCGTTCGGCCATGGCCTGCACGGTGACCCGGTCGAAGAGGCCGTCCGCGTACTCGATGCTGCCCTCCACGATGTGGCCGGCCACGGAGGACGTCTCGCCCAGGTTGAACGTCAGATCGAACTTGGCGGATTGCGCGCCCACGGGCTCGGGGGTGACTTCGAGGCCCGGGAGGCCGAAGTCGGGGCGGGCCACGTTCTGCCAGATGAACATGGTCTGGAAGATCGGGTGGTAGGCGGTGGAGCGCTCGGGGTTGAGCAGTTCCACCAGACGCTCGAAGGGGATGTCCTGGTGGTCGTACGCGGCCAGGGCCTTGTCCCGTACGCGTTCAAGCAGCTCGGCGAAGGTCGGGTCGCCCGACAGGTCGGTGCGCAGGACCCAGGTGTTGGCGAAGAAGCCGACCAGGTCGGCGAGCGCCTCGTCGGTACGGCCGGCGATCGGCGAGCCGATGGCGATGTCGTCGCCGCCGCCGAGCCGGCCGAGGAGCACGGCCACGGCGGCCTGCATGACCATGGGCAGGGTGGCTCGGTGCTCCCTGGCGAGGGAGTTGAGCTCGGTCACAAGGGCCGGCTCGATCACGAACGGCACCCGGTCGCCGCCGCCGTGGTCTGCCGCAGAGGTCCTCGGCCGGTCCAGGGGCAGATCGAGGGGTTGCGGGACGCCGGTCAGCTCACGCCGCCAGTAGTCGAACTGGGTGGACACCCGGCTGTGCGGGTCGTCCTCCGAGCCCAGCAGTTCCTGCTGCCACAGGGTGTAGTCGCCGTACTGGACCGGGAGCTCTTCCCAGGCCGGCGCCTGCCCGCCGGTACGGGCGGTGTAGGCCGTGACGAGGTCCTTGGCCAGGGGAGCCATCGACTCGCCGTCCGCCGCGATGTGGTGGACCACCACGACGAGCAGGTGTTCTCGCGGGGCGCAGCGGAGGGCGACCGCGCGTATCGGTATCTGGGCCGCCAGGTCGAAGGTCCGCGCCGCGAATTCGGTCGCGGCGGCCGCGGCGGATTCCGGGGCCACCGGAACGGTCGTGCAGGCGAATTCCGTCTCGTCGAGAGGCAGGACGTGCTGGTAGGGCGCCCCCGATTCATCGGTTCTGATCAGGGTGCGCAGGCTGTCGTGTCGCCCGACGACATCCAGCAGGGCGGCGTGCAGAGCCTCGGTATCCAGTTCTCCGGAGAGCCGCAGCGCCATCGAGATGTTGTAGGTGTTGCTCGGGCCCTCGAACTGGTCGAGGAACCACAGGCGACGCTGCGCGAAGGAAAGGGGAATCACTTGGCATCTGCTCCTTGAGTCATCCGGCGCAGCCGAGGCCTGTTCGACCTGTTCATGCTCTGCCAGTGCGCTGACAGCTCGGCGACCGTGGGGAATTCGAAAATGGAACGAATGGGCATCTCGACATCGAGCCGGAGGAGTATTTTCCTGGCGAGTCGAGTGGCGAGGAGGGAATGGCCGCCGAGGTCGAAGAAGGAGTCGTCGATGCCGACCCTTTCGAGTCCGAGGACTTCGGCGAACAGTTCGCAGAGCGATTCCTCCTGGGGAGTTCTGGGCGGACGGGAAACCCCGGTCGTGAACTCCGGTTCGGGCAGGGCCGCACGGTCGAGCTTTCCGTTGGGCGTCAGCGGAAAGCGGTCCAGGACCACGAACGCGCTCGGGACCATGTAGTCGGGCAGCCGCTCGGCGACATGGGCCCGCAGTTTGTCGGCGGCGGGTGAGACGCTCTGCACGGCCGGGGTCACGTAGGCCACCAGACGGGTGGTTCCGCCCTTGGTCCCGTGCGCGGTGACCACGGAGCGGCCGACCTCGGGGCAGGCCGTCAGGACGGCCTCGATCTCCGCCGGTTCGATTCTGAAACCGCGCACCTTCACCTGGTGGTCGGTGCGTCCGGCGTACTCAAGCTGTCCGTCGGCCTTCCATCGGGCGAGGTCGCCGGTGCGGTACATCCGCGCTCCGGCCGGCCCGTACGGATCGGCGACGAACCGGTCGGCCGTCAGCCCGGGCTGCCCGTGGTAGCCGCGTCCCATGCTCTCGCCCGCGACGTACAGTTCGCCGAGGGAACCCGGCGGGACCGGTGCCAGGCCGGGGCCGAGGACATAGGTGCGGACTCCACCGAGCGGGGTGCCGATCGGGACGCTGCCGGTCGCGTTCCAGGTCTGTCGCACGGGCACGGAGAAGGCCGTCGCGTAGAAGGTCTCGCTCTGGCCGTAGCCGTTGACGATCCGGGTCTCGGGCCGCACCTGATGGATGCGGCGTACGAGATCGCCCGGCAGGGCTTCGCCCGCGAAGACCAGGAGGTCCGCCGGAATCCGGTCGGCGTCCTGCTCAAGGAGCTCGGTCAGCACGGACGGGACCGTGCTGACGACGTCGCCCTTCCACTCGGGCCGTTCACCGATGACCAGCGCGTCCCGGACCAGGTCGATGGTCCCGCCCGTGGAGAGGGCCGTGCACATCTCGAACACGGATACGTCGAAGTTGACCGACGTGCTCGCCAGCATGCGCCGCCCCGGGGCCGCACCGATGATCCGCGCCAGGTGGGCGACGCCGTTGGTGATGTTTCCATGGGTGATCGTGACGCCCTTGGGCTCCCCGGTCGAGCCGGAGGTGTACATCACGTACGCGGCGTGCTCCGGGCGCAGTGCCGTGGACCGCTCCGCGTCGGACAGATCCGCTCCGGCGGCCGGCCCGTTGGCGGCGTCGGCGCCGCGCGTCCGCTCCGCGGGACTGTCGAGGTCCGCGAAGTACAGCCGTTCCACGGAGGCGGCCGGAAGCGTCGGAGCGGTCGCCGCGTCGGTGATCAGCAGCCGGGGCCGCGCCTGCGACAGGACGTACTCCAGGCGGCCGCTCGGGTACGCGGGGTCGATGGGCAGATACGCGCCGCCCGCCTTCAGCACCGCCAGGAGGGCCACCACCAGGTGCGGGGTCCTGGGCAGTGCGACGGCGACCACCGTCTCGGGGCCCACTCCGCGCCTGATCAGTTCGCGTGCGACCCGGTTTGCACGGGTGTTGAGCTCCGTGTAGGTGAGGGAGTCCTCCCCGCACACCAGGGCTTCGGCGTCCGGAGTGCCGGCCGCCTGCTGTTCGAGGATCGCGGGCACGGTCGCCGGGGCGGCCGCGTGCGCCGCCTCGTTCACCTCGTGCAACGCCCACTGCCGCTCGGAGGGGGAGAGCAGCTCCAGATCCGTCACCCGCCGCCGGGGTTCGGCCGCGATCTGACGCAGGATACGGGCGAGCCGCCCGGCGAGGTCCGTGACGGCCTCTCGGCCGAGGATGTCGCGCTGGTGATGGAGCGTCAGGCGCAGCAGAGGGTCGGCGGCCGCGATGACGGTCAGCGGGTAGTGGGTTCCGGCGAACGGCCGTGTCCCCGTGATCGCGATCTCCGCCTCGCTGCTGGCTCGGCTCAGCCCCGCCTGGTCCACCGGGAACGACTCGAAGGCGATCATCGTGTCGAACAGGACACTCAGCCCGGTCTGTTGGTGCATCTGGGTGAGCGCGTGGTGATGGTGGTCGAGCAGGGCGGCCTGTCGGCTCTGCAGCCCGGTCACCACCTCGGCGAGAGTCTCGCCCTGTGTGTAGCTCACCCGTACAGGGAGGGTGTTGATGAACAGGCCGACCATGGAGTCGACTTCGGCCAGTGCAGGTGGGCGACCCGAGACTGTGGCCCCGAAGACGACGTCCTGGCGGCCGGTCACTCCGCCGAGCAGCAGCGCCCAGGCGCTCTGGACCAAGGTGTTGAGGGTCACCCCGAGGTCGGCCGCCCGTCGGGCGAGCGCCTCGGCCTCCGGGGCCGGGATCGGCACCTCGACTTGGCCGACACCCGAGTCCTCGGTCCGCTCCGGTACCGCCGGAGCGAGCAGAGTGGGCTCCTGGATGCCTTCCAGCTCGCGTTCCCAGGCGCGGGCGGCGAGTTCCTGGTCCTGCTCCGCGAGCCAGACGAGGAACTCCCGGAAGCCACGAGCCCGAGGCAGGGCGGCGGCGTCACCGTACGACGCGTGGAGGCGCAGCAGGCCCTGGACGAGGACGGGCAGGGACCAGCCGTCGAAGAGCACATGGTGCGCGGTGAAGACCAGCTCGCACTGTTCGTCGCCGGTCCTGACCAGGGTCATGCGCAGCAGCGGCGGCCGGGCCGGGTCGAAGTTCGTCCGCAGGTCCCGGGCGAGAAGGTCCTCGTAGGCCCGCTCCCGCTCGGCAGCGTCGTCGAGGTGACGGAGGTCGACCTCCTGCCAAGGCAGTTCGACGTCGTCGACGACGAGTTGGACGTGTCCGCCGGTGGTGTCGGGGACGAACGCGACCCGGAGGTTCGGATAGCGGTCGATCAAGGC
>NZ_JBSFET010000162.1:0-6912 GCF_053594575.1 Streptomyces sp. NPDC001880 | reverse complement strand
GTCCGCTCGGCCGCACGGGCGCGCCAGGGCCTCGAAGCGACGGCCCCGAGCGCCAGACGCACTTCATGGACGAGACCGTCCCGGACATCGAGCGCGGCGGCGATCGAGCCGATCGCGAACGCGTACGAGGCGCGCTCGCGCACCTTGCGGTACCGCGAGTGGGCGGCGACGGGGGAGGGCGGCAGTGTGACGCCGGTGATCAGTGCGCCGGGCGGAAGAGCGGTCTCGATGTGCGGAGTGTCGCCCACGGGCGGATAGAACTCCGAGATCGGCAACTCGCCCGGCCCGTCGGCCGTTTCGTACGAGATGACGGCGTCGAAGGCGGCGAGGGCGACTGCCATGTCCGAGGGATGGGTGGCGACGCAGTGCGCGGAGGCGTCGAGGATCGCGTGGTTGTGGTGTTCGCCTTCGACGGCGGGACAACCGCTGCCGGGGGAGCGCTTGTTGCACGGCTTGCTGATGTCGGTGAAGTAGCCGCAGCGGGTCCGCTGGAGAAGATTGCCGCCGACCGTGGCCATGTTGCGCAGCTGCCCGGAGGCACCGGCCAGCACGGCCTGCGCCAACGCCGGGTAGTGACGCCGCACTTCGGGATGGGCCGCGAGATCGCTGTTGGTGACGGTCGCCCCGATATGCAGTCCGCCGCTCTCGGTGAACTCGACTGAACAGAGAGGAAGTTCACGTAAGTCGACGAGCAGCGCGGGCCGCTCCACGCCTGCCTTCATAAGGTCGACAAGATTGGTGCCGCCGCCGAGGAAGCGGGCGTCGGGGTCGGAACCGAGCAGGGCGACCGCTCCGGAAACATCGAAGGCTCGCTCGTAGCCGAACTCCTTCACGCCACCGTCTCCTTGTCCTGGTTCCCGGCCGCTTCCGCAGCTTGCGCGACTGCCTGCACGATCGACACATAGGCGCCACAGCGGCACAGGTTGCCGCTCATGCGCTCTCGGATCTCCTCGGCGCCGAGTGCGGGTACCTCCGCCTCGGGCCGGACGTCGTCGGTCGCCGCGCTCGGCCAGCCCGCCGCGTGTTCCTCGATCACCGCGATGGCCGAACAGATCTGCCCGGGTGTGCAGTACCCGCACTGAAATCCGTCGAGGTCGAGAAAGGCCTGCTGCACCGGGTGGAGCCGTTCACCATCGGCCACGCCCTCGATGGTGGTGATTTCCCGCCCCTCGGCCGCGACCGCGAGCTGGAGGCAGGAAACGGCCCGGCGCCCATCGATCAGCACCGTGCAGGCTCCGCATTGCCCCTGGTCACAGCCCTTCTTGGAACCGGTCAGGTCGAGACGCTCGCGCAGGGCGTCGAGCAGGGTGGTGCGATGGTCGACCGGCAGTGTGTACTTCTCGCCATTGATGTTCAGGGTGATGGCACTGGACGTTGCTGGAGTCATGATCAGCCTTCTTTCGCATTGCTGATGCGCGTCGAACGAGACGATCCCGGTGGACATTCCGGGAGGGAGAGGGCGATGAGGGTGATTCAATCATTGACGGTGGGCTCGTTCGCGGGCAGGGCGTGTCGGCGGTCGGGCGGGCGGGATCAGACGTTCATGCCGTAGCCCAACTCCTCAGCGGTGACGCACCAGAAGGAGTTCTCATCGGCGACGGCCGCCGCGTCGATCGCCTCGAACCGCTCTACCAGCGCCTCGGTGAGCGCGTCGGCAGTCCCTTCGGCCAGGTCCTCGGCCGTGTCGGAGCCGTTGTCGGGTGCTTCATACGCGTCCGCCTCGGCTGCGGCCTCCACGTAGGCGCGGCTGAACAGGGCGAATGCCGCAACGCTGGAGTTCACCAGGTGGGGTATGCCGTCCTCCGGCAGGCCCCACAGCGAGCCGTCGGCGCGGCACACGCCGAGCGCGCTCAGACCCGGGTCGAGCGCGACCAGCGCGTACCGTTCCCCTTCGACCGTGCGTTCCACGAAGGGGGCGTCCTGCCAGGCACCGGGGTAGGGGGAGCCGGTGCATCCGGCCAGGAGTGAGGCGATTTCGGTATCGTCCATACGGAGAATCTAACCTCCGTCGCTGACACGGCAGCCGCGTTTTCCGGCCTTGGGCCGGCCTCGCCGCCATACCCGATGGAGCCCGCCAACGGGACCCCGCGAGGTGCCACCGATCCCTTTGTCGACGGGGCCGGTGCGTAGGGTGCGGGATGATCGAAATTCCAGAGGCATTCGCACGGAGCACGGTCGAGCGGGAGGGCGAGCCGGGTGCCGCTTGGCTGGCCGAGCTGCCAGGTGTGGTGGAGGAGCTGCTGGGTCGCTGGGAATGCCTCCCGGACGGTGAGGTCATGCACGGGGGCGTCGGAATCATCGTTCCGGTGCGACGGCGGGACGATGGGGCCGCCGTGGTGAAGGTGTCGTTCCCCCATCCCGGCAATGTGCACGAGCCGGACGCCTTTGTGGCCTGGGGCGGATACGGAGCCGTGGTGCTGCACGAGCGCGACGACGAGCACTTCGCCATGCTGCTGGAGCGAGTTCGGTCGTCCACTCTGGCGGAGGTCGACGAGGACGATGAGGCAGTGAGGATCGCAGGGCGGATCAGCCGCCGACTGGCCATCCCAGCGCCGCCCGGCCTGCCCCGGCTCCGGGAGCAGGCAGATGCTTGGGAGGCCGAACTGCTCAAGGATGGACAGGAGTTGACCCACACGCTGTCCCGATACGTGGTGGACGCCGCCCTGGCGACTGCCAGGGAGCTCGGCCACGATCAGCCGGACACTCTCATCCACGGCGACCTGCATGCCCGCAACATCCTGCGCGCCGACCGTGAGCCGTGGCTGGCCGTCGACCCCAAGGGGTACGCTGGAGACCCCGCGTACGACGGCGGCACGCTGCTCAAGTCGCGGGCGCTGACGCTCATCGCGGCGAGCGACCTGCGCAAGGCGCTGTACCGTACCTTGCGTGTCTTTGCCGACGCGGCCGAAGTCGACCACGAACGGGCCCGGCGCTGGGCCCAGTTCCATGCTGTCCAGGCCGCCTTCTGGGGGCGCCGCCATGGACTTCGCAGGGCGCGGAGTGGAGCACAACTGGACTGGCTCACTCAATTTGCCGACACGTTGGCGGATTTGCTCACCAAGAGCGCCCGGTGTGACGGCCCATGAGCGCAGCATTCATCATTGTCGCGCCGGCGTTCGCCGGATAGCCGCCGACCGGCCTGAACATTCGTGAATTGACGTAGCGTCAGGAGCGATCGGCTCGGGGCGACCGGCAA
This sequence comes from Streptomyces sp. NPDC001880, assembly GCF_053594575.1. Lineage (NCBI taxonomy): Bacteria > Bacillati > Actinomycetota > Actinomycetes > Kitasatosporales > Streptomycetaceae > Streptomyces > Streptomyces sp. NPDC001880. The sequence goes on along the minus strand of NZ_JBSFET010000162.1, from coordinate 3,716 downwards.
CTGAGCGAGTTCTACGGGCGCCTCCTCGTGCTCACCGAGACAAACAGCCGGGTGTACCAGGTCTTCTCGGAACGCCGCCTCCCACCCCGACGACAGATCGCCTCTGCAACACGGACCGGACGAGCTGCCACTGGCCGAGGAGTAGGAGGCGGCTGGACGCGGCGACCCTGGCGCCGGGCTCGCGCGTGGAACCGGACGAAGCTCCGGGCGGCCAGGGAACCTGACCTTTCCCGTGCGGTAACTCTAGTTGCGGCCTATGGATTCGGTAACTAGAGTTACCGGTATGACGCTGCCCGAGATCACGACCGCGGAACAGACAGTTCTCGACAAGGCTCTCCTCGATGCCCTCAACCCACTCGCCTCGGCCATGCGTGCCCGGGCAACCGGGCTCCCCGAAGAGCGCATGTGGGATGCCGACCCCATCGGCGTCACTCTGTCGATCCTCACCACCTGGAAGGTGGTGGACGCTGAGGTCAAGCGATTGACGGCAATCGCGGCAAGAACCGCCGGTTCCTACGGTGCGAGCTACGAGCAGTTGGGCGCTGCCTGGGGTATCACCCGGCAGGGCGCTCGGAAGAAGTGGCCCGACGCCATCCACAGGTCAGCCCCTGCCGAATTGGAGCCGAGTGTCATCGAACTGTGCGGTGGCAGCGCCGAACTGTCCCGGGATCCGTCATCCGGTGGCTGGCGGTGGACCGGACGGGGAGCCGATGGCACGCGCGACGAAGCCGACAGCACCTCGTACTACGCAACGAAGGAGGAAGCAGCCGCGCACGCAGGCGCCTTTCTGCGAGAACACGTCGCCGAGCACTAGGTTCCGCGTGGCAGCCGATGCGTGAGCCGTTCGCGGGCTTCTTCGGTCGGACGCGCCGGGGCGTCCGACCGCTGCCCGCCCTCGCTCTTCCGGCATTTTGTTTCCCCGAGCACTGTCCTTCTCCGCTCCGGACGGGCCCAGGACCGCGGGCGCCAGGTGGTCACGGAACCAACGGTGCCCCGGCTCGGTCGAGTTACGGGGTGTCAGGCCAATCCGAGATCGAGAGGTGCCAGGTCGAGGGGATGGGAAAGGTGCGAGTGCTCTCCGGCCGGTCAGGCATCCCAGGCGCGTGGGCGGTTCAGCTCTTCCCATTCGGGGCGGAGCAGTGAGAACACGGCGAGGTCGTGACGGTGGCCGCGGTGGAAACAGGCGGCGCGACTGGTGCCTTCGCGTACGAAGCCGGATTTGGCGAGAACGGCGAGCGCGGGGGCGTTGTCGGTGTGGGTCTCTGCCGTGAGGCGGTGCAACGGGAGCTCCCCGAACGCGAGGTCCACCAGAGCGTCGAGGGCGTCGGTGCCGTGGCCGTGGCCACGGTGCTCAGCAGCCAGCACCAGCTCGACCTGTGCTGTGCCGTTGACGATGTTCTGGCCGGTCAGTGCGATGTGGCCGACGGGGGTGCTGTCAGGGAGCAGGACGAGGAAGTCGTCGCGATCGTCGTCTTCATTGTCGCGCTCGACACGCTCGCGCACCGCGGAGAGGGAGCGCGGCCAGATGCCGAATTCATAGGCGGTCACCGGGTCGGATCGCCAACTGTGCAAGAGTTCGGCGTCTTCCGTGTCGACTGCCGCGAGTCCGACAGCCCTGGCGCGCCAGGAAAGCTGCCTCTCGATCTCTGCGTCCTGCTCGTTGCCCGAGATCTCGGTGTCTTCGATCATGGGTGGATGCTATGGGCGCCTTCGAGTCGCGGCCACCGGATTCCTCTGCCCAGTCGCCCAGCGCTGCCGTTCCTCCATCCTCTGGAAGGCAGCGCTGTCGACCGTGAACGTACTGGTCCGAAGTCTCGCGCCGAGCTTGTCAGTGGCGTGGTGCATGATCGGGACGATGACTGTTCGAAGGAGATGAGGCACCATGCCGATCACGAACCAGCAAGTGGCTGAACACGCCTTTCTGCAACCGCTGTACGCGGACGACTACTTTCCGGATCACGTCGTCGACAAGGGCAGGGAGATCCTGCTGAGGCTGTGCGAGCGGATCGAGTCAGAGCAGCCGGCGGACCTGCAGGCTCTGTACATGCTGACGGAGGCGGCGACGGAGCAGTTCAATCTGCTGGAGGCCGAGTTCGAGGCGGCAGGGAGTGAGATCGAGACCGTTGCGCGAGAGGAGATAGCCGAGGACTTCTGGTTCGTGGCGTCGGCCTACGGATTCTCGGACGCAGACCCGGAGGAGCTGATCGCCGCCAGGGAATGGTGAGGACGGACACAGGGCCGCGGTGTTCCGCCCTGCCGGTCCAGGACGGGGCACCACCGCGGGCAGGATCTTCTTCGCCGCTGGCGCCGACGAACTCCTGTGAAGCGGACCTGCCGTGGGTTCCATGCGGCAGGAGCGTTCGCCTGTGCCGACCGTAGGACCATCGAGCCGGATCAACAACGCGCCGAGCTCGGATTTCGCGGCCCCGACGATCAACGGGACGGTTCCCCACTCCCGTGAGCCGGATCTCAGCGGGAGGGGGAGCGGCGTCAGCTGCCTGCCGGAAGGTGCTCGGCCGGCCTCGAAACCCAGTAGCGGTGGACGGCCCAGCCGGCGCCCACTGCCAGCGTCGTCCAGATGAGAATCTCGGCCACAACGGTTTCCTGCGCGAAGGTCAGGCCCGGCCGGGGTGGGAGTGCAATCATTTGGGCGGTGCCGCCCGCGGGCACCGCCAGCCCGGCGAGCAGACCGGTCACGCCGGGCCGCTCGATGGCCGCACCCACCACACCCAGGACGGATCCGAACAGCACGCTCGCCGCCCACCACGTGAGCAGCTCCGGCCAGTACCAGCTGAGCGGTTCGTCCCGGACCAACGCGTCCATCGGGTAATACGCTGCTGTGGCCGCCATCAGTGCAAGCGCCGCGGCCACGGCGCCCCGAGCCCATGTCCTGGCCAGCCGCCCCATCACCACAGCGAGCGCGGCCCATGCCCAGCCGAGACCTACCAGGAGGCTGAGCACCTTCGCGATGCTTGCCCAGACGGTGCCTGCCAGCGGAGCGCCAAGTGCCGAGTACGGGGAGGAGAGGGCATTGGCGAGCGAGGTGACCGCACCGAACCCGGCCCCTGTCACGAGGCCCAGCACCATGATCTTCATTCCATGAGCATACTCAGTATGTCGGTCGTGTCCTGGCGGTGGTGCCTCGTCCGTGAATTCCCTGCCCTGGCCGCAATCCTTCCTTCTGGCGTGGAGACACTGGCTGTTCGGCTGTCGGGACTGGACTCGATCCCTGTTTCGCCCGACGGCACACAAACATCCGACCCGCCCTCGTCCATGTCCGCCACGGCTCCCGTCACCCTTGACGAAGAAGAGATCGGAGCGGTGTGGCTCGAACGCCCCGGATCGCCGAATCCGCTCGACGAGGTCCTGCCGGACCGGCTCGCCATCGCGGCCGCCGTGACTGTCGAGCGGTTCGGCCCGGCCACACCGCCATGGCCAACCCCGCCCTCGTCGACCTGGTGATCGGATCCGCCGGCGGCGATGAGGCCAGAGGACGGGTGCTACGGCTGCCGGGATGCCCGAGGACGCCTCACGCGACAGCACCGGCGTCGGGCGGACCCTGGTGTGAGGCCGTGGCATCTCCCGTGCCGTTACGGTGTACGGCCATCCGCAGCGTCGCGGCGGGGTCGGTGCCGACCACGTCGGCGGTGTACGTCCGGCCGGTGCTGAGCGTCACCTCGATCGACGAGGCGCCGGAGATGACGTGGTTGTTGGTG
>NZ_JBSFET010000161.1:0-7110 GCF_053594575.1 Streptomyces sp. NPDC001880 | reverse complement strand
CTCCACCACTGCGAGGTGATCTCCATCAACGGCCCCAGCTACCGGCTCAAGAACCGCCTCAAGGCCATCGAGCGAGAGAACGACGTGGCCTGACACCGCCACGCCGACGGACGGCTCCGCGGCGTAGGCGTCGCCCTGCCCTCGGACCTGGATCCGGCTCACCGCCGCGCCGCTGCGCGGACGTACTTCGCCCACACCCCGATGGAGTGCCCGTCCCAGACCGCGTTGGTCGGAGGGAGGACGTGGCCGTGCGCGGCAGCGTGGGCGCGGGCGACAGCGACCCCGTCAGCTCCGGAGCTCGGCGCCTCGGGTGAGCAAGGCCAAGGCCGCGGGGTGACGCTGGTGGGGGCAAAGCCGCTGCCGCATGAGGTCGAGGCGTCGGGTGGCGCGGGTGGAATGCAGGGAGGGGTAGTCGTCGAGGAATGCCTGCCAGTGCGGCAGAGCTTCTTCCAAGTGGCCTTGGAAGAGGAGGGTTTCGGCGAGACGGGCTTGAGTGAGGGTGCGGGCGTGGTACTCGCCGGGGGTGCGCAGGCGTAGGGCCTGGCGCAGAGCGCGAACGGCGCCTTTTCCGTCTCCGAGGGCGGCGAGGGTCTGGGCTCGCTGGTAGTGCAGGGCGGCGATGGAGTAGGCCGTAAAGGGTCCAGGGGTGGGGTCCGCCTGGGCGTGGAGGCGTTCCGCAGCGACCAGGGCGGCACGGGCGGCGCGCCGGTCGTGGTGGGCCAGGACAACGGCGAGTTGCGCCTGTGTATACGCCTGGACGATGGATGGGCTGTGGCGGGTGGATTCGGTAGCGCGTTCGGCCAGGTCGCGTACCGTGGAGGTGCGGTGGCCGAGTTCGTGGGCGTGGGCGGACATGGTGCGCAGGGCTATAGCGTAGGTTGCCGAGTCGTCGGCCTCGGCGGCCAGGCGGGCGGCGGTTTGGTGGTAGTGCTGAGCGAGGCCGTCGGCGCCGTCGTCACCGCACATGGTGCCGAGCAGCAGGGTCAACTGTGCCGCTTCGGACAGCAGTCGGCGGTGAGCGGCGCCGGTGGAGCCCGAGTGGAGGTAGCCGGTGACATTGTGGGCGAGGTAGGCGGCGAGCGCGGACCGTATGTGACCGCCGCCGTGCGTCTGGGCTGCGCTGGCGAAGACAGTGGCCATGCCTCGCATGTGAGCGGCCTCTGCCTGCCCGGCCCGCAGCCTTCGTGAACCTGTCGGGAAGGCGGGCGGGACGCATGACTCACGGCTGCGCCCCTTGAGTTCGGGGACGGTGAGCGCGGCGAGGCTGTAGAGGCGGGTGGTGACCAGGTGGCGCCGGGCGGGGTCGAGGTCGGCGCGGGTGAGCGCGGTGAGTTTACGCAACGGGGCAGCCTCCCAGGACAGTTCTGGCACCTCCTCGCCAGGGGGGACGAGGGATAGTCCAGCTTCCTGTGCGCTGACGGGCCTGGCCAGTCTCCGGGAAAGCGCTTCGAGCAGGGCGGCCGGGGCGGGGGGCCGCGGGGTGGATCCGGACAGCCAGCGCGTAACCGTGGAGGGAGCGCAGGCGATCGTGTGTCCGCGCTCGGCGGCAGTGTTCCGTACTGCGGCAGCGAGTTGGGCTCGGCTCCAACCGGCCTCCTCGAGGAGCGCCCGCAGGCGGGGGTTGGGGGTTTGAGGCACAGCGTCCCTCCCTGGGTTCCGGTGAACCGGACTACCTCCGTCCGATTTCACAAGTGCACATTGTCTCAATGTGCGCACTGCCTTCACCGCCGTGCACCCCTGTGCAGCCCGGGGCACCTGCAGTGCACTGGTACCTACCCGAAGCAAGCCCATCTGCAGCATCGCGAACTATGCGTCACGCATGCTCTGGCGACACTTACCCCAAACTCCGCGAAGGAAGTGCCTGATGACTGCGGCACCACGCTCCCTCCTCGGCCTTGCAGACACGAACGATCCGCAGACGGCCCGGTCAGTCCCGGACTCCCAACTGCCTTACTTGACCAAGCAGATGCGTGAATTCCTGATCGACGAGGTTTGCGCGAGCGGCGGACACCCGGGACCAAACGTGGGCATGACGGAATTCACGCTGGCCTTGCGCCCCGCTTTCGGCTTCCCGCCGCGACGCCGTCGTCATCGACACCGGCTACCAGGCCTACGTACACAAGCTGCTCACCGGCCGCTGCAAGGAATTCGAGCACCTGCGGCAGGCTGTGGCCTTTCCGGACCCCTCGCGCAGCAGGTCGGTACACAGACTCGTGGAAAACTCACACGCTTTCACAGCCCGCTCCTGCGTGGACGGCCCGGCCAAGGCCCGCGCCCCGGTGCCCAACGCGACCGCACGGTGGTAGCCGCATCGGCAGCGCTGACTACGCCCCGGCCGAGCGGGACGAAGCGGACGGCCTGCACGCCGTGGGCTCCTTCGCGGCCGCCACCGGGTGCGCGGCCGGCACGTTCACGGCACCGTTGTGGACCGGCGCGTTTGGCCGGGAACTCGTCGAAGTCGCCCCAGAAGAGCAGGACGTTGTCGCCGCGAGGCCGCTCCGGCCGGACCATGCCACGGGAGTTCCCGGACCGGTTCCCCGACGCCGGTATCGCCGGCCAGTCCTGCGCACAGCCGGTCTCGTCTTCGGCCACGAAAAGAAGGGCGCTGCGGCCCAATCGCGTACCTGGTACAGCCGGTCTCTCTTCTGTTCTTTCATACTCGAAAGGAGCTTCGTATGTCGCATGACGTCGAGATCCTGCTCAAGCACGCCACTCCCGACACGAGCGTGCATGTGAGCGGTATTCCGCTGCTGACTGCCGTGGCCGACGGCGCTGCGGGATCCGCCGAAATTAGTCAGGTGGTGGTGGGCGAGTTCCATGCCCACGCGGCTGAGGTCGCGGCGTTCGCCACCTTGGCCGCCCGCTATCCGCAGCAGCCCGTAGCCGGCTACTTCCTGGACTTGGCCCGTCTCGTGCTCGATTGTGAGGCTCCGCTGCTGGCTTGCGCCGAGGCTCTGGGACTGGGCGAGGAAGAGCTGCGTGGGCAGCGACCGTCGGCCGCGATGCGCGATTTCGGCTCGCTCATGGCGTGGCTGGCGATGCGGGCCGGCCCCGCCGAGGCAGCTTGTGCGATCCGGTCCGATCTCCTGCTGTGGTGCGCGGCCTGTGGAGCGCTGGCCGAGGGTCTGGCCAACCAGGACTCCCCGCTGCCACAACCGGTGATCGACTACTTCAGCCTGTTCAAGGCCCCGCCTGAGCAGTTCGTCGAGGGTGCGCGTGCGGTGGCCGCCTACGGACTCTCGCATGGCGAGGACCCCGTCATCGCAGCATGCGGAATTGACCGCGTCGAGCCGGTCCTGTCCCGCTTCTGGGCGGCCGCGACGGAGCTATCCGCTCCCGCTGCCGACTGACCGAAGACCCGCACACAAGAAGGACACAAGACAAAGGAGCGTCACATGGCTACTGCCCTGCACGATGACCTCGTACGACAGTGGAACAGTACGGCGACCGACTACCCGCGCACGGCGAGCATCCCCGTGCTGTTCGAAGCCCAAGCTGCTGCCCGCCCCCAGGCCGTGGCGGTGTGCATGGGCGAAAACCGTCTGACCTACCAGGAGTTGAATGACCATGTCGTCCGGCTCGCCGACCATCTGGTCGGCAGGGTGGGCGTCAGGCCGGGTGACGTGGTCGGAGTGCTGCTCGAACGCTCAGTGGAGTGCGTGATCGCGGTCCTGGCGGTGATGCGGGCCGGGGCGGCCTATCTGCCGCTGGATCCGGACTATCCGCGCAAACACCTGGAGCGCGTGCTCAGCACCGCCGGAGTCCGCACCGTCATCACCTCCGAGTCGCACCGCTCCTTGCTCAAGCAGGGGACGACGGTGGTGGGTGTGCACGCCGGGAGGGAGCGCACAGGCGCCTCGGACGCCGTGGCGGTGAAGCCGGACGACCCCGCCTACGTCATCTTCACCTCTGGCTCCACGGGTGTGCCCAAGGGAGTGGTGGTCCCGCACCGTGGCCCGGTGCGGCTGGTGTGCGAGGGAGACGAGAGACTCCGGCTGACTCCCCAGGATGTACTGCTGGCTACCACCAATCCGACCTTCGACGTGTCGTGTTTCGAATGGTTCGCCACGCTCCTCAACGGTGCCCGGCTGGTGCTGGCGGAAGTCGACACACTCCTTGACGCCGACGGCCTTCAGGAGGTGCTGTTCCGCGAGGACATCAGTGTGATGTGGCTCAGCGCAGGACTGTTCCACCAGCTGGCCAAAGTCAAGCCGCAGATGTTCGCCACCCTGCGCTGTCTGATCGCGGGCGGTGACGCGCTCTCCCCCGAGGCGGTTCGCCACATCTTGGCGCACGGCCGTCCTGGGATGTTCCTCAACGGCTACGGACCGACCGAGAACTCCTCCCTGTCCACGGTGCACGAGGTGGTGGACCTGCCGCCGGATGCGGAGACGGTGCCGATCGGCATGCCCGTGGCCAACTCCACCGCCTACGTACTGCACGAGGACCGCACCCTGGCCGATGTCGGTGAGACCGGAGAACTGTGGGTCGGCGGCGACGGGGTCGCCCTGGGCTACCTCGGCGACGAGCCGCTGACCTCCGAGCGGTTCGTCCCGGACCACCTCGCCCCCGACACGTCAGGACAGCTGTATCGGACGGGCGATCTGGCCCGGTGGCGCCCGGACGGGGTGCTGGAGTTCCTTGGCCGCGTGGACCGCCAGGTCAAGGTCCGCGGATACCGCATCGAACTGGACGACATCGAGGTCCACCTCAGCGCCCACGAGCAGGTCAGGGAAGCCGCAGTCGTCGCCTCGCCCGATGGCGAACGGCTGCTGGCCTGGGTCACCCCACGTGCCACTTGCGACCCGGCGGATCTGGCATGGCGGCTCAGGGAGTTCCTGCGTGACCGGCTGCCCGTATTCATGGTGCCCACTCCGATCCTGGTGCGCGATCAGCTCCCTCTGCTGCGCTCGGGGAAGATCGACCGGGACCAGCTTGCCGTCGAAGCGGCGCAGCACGCCCCTGCCCGCACGCGCGCCAATGACAAGGCCGGTACGCCAGTGGTACGCGCGGTCGGCGAGGTGTGGACGCAGATACTCGGCGTGGGTGACGATATCGATCCGGACACCGACTTCTTCGCCCTGGGCGGACATTCGCTGCAGGCCACCCAGATGGCCGCCCGCTGCCGGGACCGGTTCGGCCTGCCTCCCGAGCACAACCGCTACCTGATCCGCACCCTGCTCGCAAACCCGACTCTGCGGACCTTCGCGGCCCACATTCAAAAGGCGATCGACACACCTGTCCAGGACATCGAAGAAAGCGCCATCGACTTCGACGCAACCTCCCAGCTGGATCCAGGCATGCGCTTCGCGACCGTATCCGACCCCGGGTCGCGCAATCGCCAGGTGGTGCTCAGCGGCGCCACCGGATTCCTTGGCACCTACCTCCTCGATGCTCTGGTACGCAAGGACGTCGCGACCCGGGTGTTCTGCCTCGTGCGGGCCGACAGCGAGCATGCGGGCCGCCAGCGGCTGGCGGCCCGCATGCGCCGCTACGGCCTCACCTTCGAGTCGGTCAAGGACAAAGTGACCATCATCCCCGGCGACCTGGCCGCCCCCCGATTCGGGCTGAGCGAGCAGGACTTCCAAGTGCTGGGAAGTCAGGCGGACACACTGCTGCACGCCGGGTCGAGGGTGAACTTCGCCTACCCCTACAGCGCCCTGGAAGCCATCAACGTCGGTGGCACCCGCACCATGCTGGAGCTGGCCCGCACCGGGCGAGCCAAGGCGCTGCACTACGTCTCTAGCATCGCCACCATCGCCGGCTTCGGCATCGCAGGAGTCCGCGACGTGGAAGAAGACACCCCACTGTGCTTCGGTGATCGCATATCGCTGGGATACCCGGAAACCAAATGGGTCGCCGAACGCCTCGTCGCCCAGGCAGCCCAGCAGGGGCTGGCCGTCTCCATCCACCGCCCGTACGAGATCACCGGAACCTGCCAGAGCGGCGTCTGGAACACCGACACGATGATGTGCGCGCTCTTCCGCAGCATCGCCGAAACCGGCCTGGCCCCCGACATGCCTCTCCCGCTGGACTTCGTCCCCGTCGATTACACCGCCGAGTCCATCGTGCATCTGCTGGCCCATCGGCCCGCCCAAGGACGCGTCCACCACATCACCAATGCCCACGACGCCCGCCTGGACTTGCTGGTGGAGCGCCTGCAGGCCCGCGGCTATAAGGTCAAGACCGTGCCGTACGACGAATGGGTGGCCTACATGGCGACCCTGACGGCCCGTGAACCCAATCAGCCGATGGCACCGTTCATGCCGATGTTCATCGAACCGGCCCGCGGTTCCAGCATATCGGTCAAGGCGATGTACTTCGCCGACACTTTCCCCCGTTTCTCCCGCGCCAACTTCGAAGCAGGTGTAGCCGATTCCGGCCTGGTCTGCCCGCCGGTGGACTCCGCCCTGATCGACCGGTACCTGACGTACTTCGAACAGTCCGGCTTCCTGCAGCCGGCCGACCTCACGGCGCCGTCGGCCCACACCTGACGAGAGGAAGGGAGGACCACCATGCGCATCGCCATCGTGGGAGCCGGCATCAGCTGACTGACCGCCGCCTGGCTCCTGGACGAACACCACGACGTCACCGTCTACGAGTCCACCAGGAATCCCGGTGGAAACATCCGGACCGTCCCCGTCCCGACCGCTCAAGGCACCGTCGCGGTGGACCTTGGTGCCCAGTTCCTGTCCCCGGTGGCCTACCCGCAGCACACTGCGCTGTGCCGTGCCCTGGGCTTCACCCCCAACAACACCACCCAAGTTCCGCTGACCACCACGCTGTTGCGGACCGGACAGGACGAGCCGCTGCTCGTCACCCCACACGCCCCCACCGATACTTCCACGGGGCGCAAGCCCCTGACCGGACCCGCATGGGAGGCCCTGGGCGGATTCCTCGGCCGGGCCGCGCACCTCGAAGCCGATGACGGCCCCTACACCACAACCGTCGCCGACCTTGCTGCCCCCCTCGACCTCCCGCAGCACCTCTACGAAGACGCGGTGCTGGCCTGGTGTGAACCGCCCCGGGTTCGGTAGAGATCTCAGATTGTGGTTTTGACCTGGGGTTTCGCGGTGGTGAGGTAGTAGTTGGTCTCGTATTCGACGGGTG
>NZ_JBSFET010000160.1:0-7119 GCF_053594575.1 Streptomyces sp. NPDC001880 | reverse complement strand
GCCAGGAGACCACCCTCGCCTCGGTGACGTCGACGGTCACCACCCACGCTGTGGGGCGCCTGCCCGCGAGGCCGACGGCCGAAGTCGGCCCAGGCGGAAGTGCCTGGCTGGACGGAGTGGGACTCGTCGGCGACGACGAGGTCGGCGGTGCGGGTGCCGTTCCGGCGGTGCTGGACGATGGACATCAGGTCGTCCTCGGCGAACCGTCCCGCGGTCGCCGCGAGACCGAGGCCGAGGTCGACTTCGGCGGCACCGATGAGGGCAGCGAGCTCGACGGCGGCGGCCATCTTCACCCGGATCCGGGTGGTGCCCGCGGCGCCGGCCTCGATCAGCCAGGACTTCGCCCCGGGTCCAAGCGCGAGGAAGGCTGCCTCGGCGTCGTTGGCGGGCTTGGGTTTGGGCTGGCGCGGGGAGCCGTCCATCTCCTGCGGATGGTTGGGATAGTGCGCCAGGTCGATGACGGGCCGTCCGGGCAGGGACAGGGAATGCCGGGCGACTTCCGTCAGCCCGGCCGGGCCCTGCATCCATTCCGGTCGGTGCGCGAGCCGGGACAGGTCCACCACGATGACGAGTTCCTCGCCATCGGCGCGGACCCAGGCTTCCTGGCCGACCAGGCCCGGCGGGGTCGAGTAGCGGACCGAGCCGAAGCGGACGGTCTGGTCCCGCAGCACCTGGCGGGACCCGCCGAGCGCGAGGGTGTGAGGTGCTGCGGGTAGTGGGTGCAGGCGGGTGCGTTCGACGTCCAGTGCGGAGGCCGGGGTCTTGCCGGTCTCGCGGTGGACGCGGGTGTTGACCTGCTGGCAGAAGATCGCGCAGGCCCCGCGGAGTTCGGTGAAGCTGCCGTACTTCTCCCGCAGGTTCGCGGTGGTGGGGATCAGGTCCGCCTTGGCGATGCGGACGGTGGCCTCCGAGCCGCCCTTGGACTCGGGATCGAACGGGACGCAGGTGTGAACTTGCAGGCCGTAGTGGCGTCCTGCGGCAACGACTTGAGGATGACGGACCGCGATCCCGGCGACCCGGTCGATGGTCATCGTCTTCTCGTTGTCGGTGAGCACATAGGTCGGTGCCCCGCCGATCGCCCGCAACGTGGAGTCGAGGCACGAGATCACGGTGGGCAGGGTCCGGTCCCAGACCGGGATCACCACCCGGAAGCGGGACCAGGCCAGCCACGCGCAGAACAACAGCGTCTCGCGCTCGGCTCTACCGCCTGGACCAGGCACTTTAGGGCCCCATCCCCAGTCGAACTGCAACCAGAGACCGGGCTCGGTGATCCACGGCCGGTAAGTACGGCGGTGGCCGGCCCGCCAGCGTTCCTTCGCCTTCGCCACCGCCCGCCGGGTCGTCCGCTCGTCTCCGGCGAAGCCCAGCAGCTGAAGGCGTTCGTGGAGCTTGTCGGCCCGCACCGTGCCCTGCGAGCGTTCGACCCACTCCTCGATCTTCGGCATGAACGGGTCGATCACCTTCGGCCGGCTCACAGGTCCGCCGGTGGGACGACCCGCGTCCCTCATTCGTGCGTACCGGCGCACGGTCTTCGGATCGACCCCCGCCAGCGCAGCCGCCGAATGCGCGCACCCGGTGGCGTCGAGAGCCTCGAAGATTTCCATGACTTCCATACCTTGATCTCGGGCTGATCCCGGTCATTCGTAAGATCGGGACACCCAGGGGTGCCAGGTATGGCTGCCATGATTTTGCCGCTGCTGTGGCTTGCAGGGATTGGCCGCCCGGCACCCCGCGACGACTCGACTGCTGATTGGGATGCGCGAACCGAATCGCTCGTATGGACGTGACAGCGAGGTCGTCTGCTGGGACAGCACAACAAGCACGACGAAGGAGGTCCGGTGCCCGAACTGTGGGCCGGGACAGACGCGGGCAAGGCCGAACACCACTGCACCGTGATCAACCAAGACGGCGACAAAGTGATCTCGCGCCGGGTGGCGAACGACGAGACCGAACTGCTGCAACTCCTGGGCGACGTCCTGGACTTCGCAGACGGCAGCCCCGTGACCTGGGCCGTGGACCTGAACGCCGGCGGTGCCGCCCTCTGGATCGCCCTGCTGGTCAACCACGGGCAGAAACTGCTCTACATCCCCGGCCGAAGCGTGCACCACGCCTCCGGCTCCTACCGCGGCGACGGCAAAACCGACGCGAAGGACGCGTACGTCATAGCCGACCAGGCCCGGATGCGCCGCGACCTGGCGACCCTCCAGGAGCCCAGCGAGATCGCGGTCGACCTGAAGATCCTCACGGCCCGCCGCCTTGACCTGTCGGCGGACCGCACCCGCGCGATCAACCGGCTTCGCGCGCAGATGCTCGAGTACTTCCCCGCTCTCGAGCGGGCCTTCGACTACAGCACCTCCAAGGCCGCCCTGGTGCTGCTGACGGGCTACCAGGCCCCGGCCGCCCTCCGCCGGATCGGCCGGGCCCGCCTCGCGACCTGGCTGAAGAACCGCAAGGTCTACAGCCCCGCGAAGATCGCCGACATCGCCGTGTCCGCAGCAGAGGCCCAGCTCACCACCGTCCCCGGGGAGAAGACCGCTGCCAAGATGGTCCACACCTTGGCCAAGGAGGTGATGACCCTCGACGAGGAGATCGCCCAGATCAGCGCCCAGATCAGCGCCCAGATCGAGGAACGGTTTCGTGAGCACCCCGCCGCCGAGGTGATCACCAGCATGCCCGGCATCGGCGACATGCTCGGAGCCGAGTTCATCGCCGCCACCGGCGGCGACATGAGCGCCTTCGGCAGTGCCGACCGCCTCGCCGGCGTCGCCGGACTCGCCCCCGTTCCACGCGACTCCGGGAAGGTCAGCGGCAACCTGCGAAGACCTCGCCGTTACAGCCGACGGCTCCTGCGGATGTTCTACATGTCCGCCCAGGTCGCCGCCCGGTTCTGCCCCGAGTCCAAGACCTTCTACTCGCGGAAACGAGCCGAAGGCAAGTCACACAAGCAGGCCGTCCTGGCCCTGGCCAGGCGCCGCCTCAACGTGCTCTGGGCCCTCATACGTGACCACCGGACCTTCGAGCTCAGCACGTCCCGTTCCGCTGCCCCAGCGAAATGAAGCGATCACGAGACGTCACCACCGCGGCTTGACAACATGATTGGGAATCCCTGTCAGACTTCTTCACGATCCCTCCGGAGATGAGTTGGTTCGCTGCCAGGCAGCACCGAGCCAACCCCCGGAGGGATCACCTGTTCGGAATCGACACGAATGGATCTGCGGAAAGGGAGATCAGCTGTCCGCAGATCAGGACCCGACTTGTCCGCCTACAAGGATCTTGAGCTGTCCGCTCTCACGCACCCGGGAAGCTGCCCCGGCCCCGGGCGAGGCGGCGTGGGCTCGGGCCCGGATACCAGGGCATCAGCACCGAGCCCTGAACCGCTCGCACCGGCACCCTACGGTGCGCTGAGTTCGTCGACGATGGCCCGCAGGACGCCGTCCCCGGCCTGCGCGGTCGTGGTGTTCACGGGGACCACCACGCCGACCACCAGATGCTGCGGGGTACCGGATCCGGTCAGGAGGGCAGGGGCGGGCTCCGTGGTGACGATCCGCAGCATGTCGTGATCGGGCGAGCCTTCGAGACGGTAGCCATCGGGGAGGCGGGACAGCCAGGCGTGGTCGACCGCGACCGGCTGCCCGTCGACCGCGCCGATCCGCACACCGCCCGTGGACCAGTTCGACCACCTCACCGGGCTCCAGCCGGGACCCGGGGCCGGGAGTACGTCGGTGAGGTCGGGGTGATCGTCACCGAGATGCACCGGGAAGGTGTGCTTGCGGATCCGCCACTGCCCGTCCCTGTGCACCACGTCCGGGTCGAGACCGTCGATCAACCGCATGTCCAGAGCAACGCGGCCGTCGGCGATCCGGTCGCCGTGGACCCACACCGCGTCCTTGTTGACCACCCAGTCACACAGTCGTTCTCTCGCCACCGACCCCATAGGTACTCCCTGCCCAGCCCAACGATTCACCTCACCGTAGCCGCCGCCGTCCCGCTTGCTCCGGCCGGATCTTTTATTGTGACGAAGCAACCCTTTCGAAAGTGGATCTAGCGGAAGGTCAGGAGGATCGCTGGAGATCGCCCCTCCCTCACACCGCTGACGTGCGGTCTGGCCGATGGGCGAGACCGGATCGGTCACACGGCCGGTCACCGGTCACAGCCGCGGACATGTGACCGGTCACGAGTGCCGGGCAAGCCCAAGGGGACCCTGGGCAAGCTCACCGTGCGGCAGGCTTGCCCAGCCCCGGAGACAGACGGCCAGGGCGCGACGCCAGCCCGAAGGCGTTGCCGCGGCACGGTCCGCGGCGAGATCCTGGAAAGGGACGCCAAGGCGTCCTAACCGATCGGGAGGCGCTGTCATGCCGAACCGGCGGCCCCGTGGATATCAGCCGCAATGGAAGCCCCGCGCCCGCACGTGCGAGCTGCTGACGGCCGTGGACCGGGTCCTGGCACGCTACGCTGCTCAGCTGCCGCTCACGATCCGGCAGGTCTGGTACTCACTGGTCTCCGACGGTGTGCTGGTCAAGGAAGAGCGCACCTACAAACAGACGGTGGAACTCCTCGGGATGGCCCGCCGCTCGGGCCGCATCCCCTGGGAGACGCTGCGCGACGACACCGAGATCCGCGCCGAACCCATCGCTTACGACGGGCCCGACGACTTTCGGGCCGGGCTGCGCCGGGCGGCACTGGACTATCGCCTGGACCGGCAGGCCGGCCAGCCGGTGCGGCTTGAGATCGTCTGCGAGACGGCCGGGATGGTTCCACAGCTTGTCGCCGTCGCCGACCCGTACGGCGTGCCGGTGTATTCGGGAAGCGGATTCAACGGGCTGCCGGCGAAACGGGGAGCAGCGCTGCGAGCGGCCGCGGACGGACACCGCGCGGTGAGGGTCCTTGTCGTCTCCGACTGGGACCAGAGCGGGGTCCACCTGTTCTCCGCGCTGGCCGAGGACGTCACCGCGTTCGCCGCCGTGGACGCCCCAGGAACGGAGGTCGTCTTCGAGCGCCTGGCAGTGACCGAGCAGCAGATCGCCGACTACGGGCTGCCCACCGCCCCACCGAAGGCCAGTGATCACCGCTCGTTCAGCGGCACCTCCACCACACAGGCCGAGGCCCTGCCGCCCGACGTCCTCGCCGCAGGGCTGAAAGCCGCGATCACCTCCCACCGGGACATGAGCGTCCTGGCGGCACTCCTTGAGCGCGAGGAAGACGAACGCCGCGCCCTGGCCGCTTTCCTGGACGGCTGGGACGCGGCGGGCGGGGGAGGACCGTCGTAGCGCTGTACGGCGCCCGCAGCCTCAGTGAGGTCTGGAAAGGCGGGACACCGGCGCTGAGCGCCCAGACGACTCTCCAAGGGGCGGTAATCGACGGATGAACAGGCTTCGGCCTGGGAAGCCGCCGCAGGCGGCTTCCCAGGCCATGGTGGAACCTCAGCCCGACCTGGTAACTACTCCGCAACGTTGATGTTGTTCGGGGGATTGAATACGCAGAACTCGTTGCCTTCCGGGTCGGCAACGACGATCCAGCGAAAGCCGTGTTCGCTGAGTTCTTCAGAGAGCTTCGCAGCGCCGAGCCGTTCAAGGCGATTGACCTCGGACACCAGGTCTGCGGTGCCAAAGTCGAGGTCAAGGTGCATGCGGTTCTTTCCCTGCTTTGGTTCTGGGACGTGCTGCAGGAGAAGGGTTGGTGCAGGAGCGGGCCCGACCAGGCTCAGGTAGGGAGGTCCGTGGAAGCCGCGCCGGTAGTCCAGCGGGGCGAGCGCGGCGAGCCAGAAGTTCGCTTGCGCTTCGGTGTCGACACAGTCCAGCGTCACAACGATCTGCATGGCGGAACGGTAGGAGGCTTGGTCCGTCCTGACGATCCATTTTTGGGCAGCACCCGAGGTGGTGCTGTCGGCTCTTCAGGCCGAAGCATCCTCTGCGAGCTCTTATGCCGGTGAGGCAAGTTGGATGATTGCCGCTATGGCCGCGCCCGCGTAGGCGAGGGGAGAATCACCCGACCGGGTGCCGACCAGGCACCCGCTGGATGGTTCCCACCGGCTGGTTGCGGCGGACCGGCCGCATCCGCCGGGGCCGTCGGAACGTTGACACCCGGTGACAGGCATCCGCTTCCCGGGAGGACCCCTCGATGGACCGTGAACTCACCCTGATCTGCTCCGTCTGTACCCAGCCCGTCATCCAGGACGACGGCTACCTCTGGGTCAGCTGCCGCGAGGCCGCCGCCGTTCAGCAGGCCTACCACGCACTGGAGAAGCGGAGCACCGACCCTCACGATGGGAGCCTGTCGCTCGACCTGGCCGACCTCCTCGGCCTGCCCGAACCCGCGACCTGGCGCGCCGACCACCGGGCCTGCGATTCCGTCCGCGAGGAGGGGTTCCACTACCGCATCCCGGCCGCCCGGCTGCGCCTGCGGGCCGACCTGCTCGACTGGACCGCCCACCTCCTGGAGAAAGTCTGGCTGCCCCACACCGACTGGCGAGACGTCCTGCGTGAGACCCGTACCGGGAGTGCCCGCATCACCGTCTCCGGCCCCGCCCGGCTGCGTGCCTCGCCGCCATCTGAAGCCGTCGCCCAGGTGCGGGCCTGTGCGGCCGTCCCTGGTCCGTGCAGGCGCGGTGCCGAAGCTCCGGCCGCGCTGCCGCCGGTAGTTGCCCGCCCGTTCAGCCACCGCGACGCCGCGCTGCGTCGTGACGTACGCGACCCCGGGCCCTCACGGCGGGCAGGGGGTCGGTGTGGCGGGTCGTCGGCAGGGGCCACGGTGAGGCACGCCGCGCCCTGGCCGCGCTGCCGAAGGCGCAGTGAGCAGGCGGACTCGGCTACTACCGGCCGGGCCCGCCAGCCCCGACCCCTGCCCGCTTCCGCGCCGGACCTACGCCGAACGTGTAGGCGGTCTGCTGGACGGGCTGCTGCTGGGCGTCGCCCTGTCCACCGAGCTCTCCCGGTGGCCTGGCGGCCGTGCTCAGGGAGAAGGCGGGCGGATGGTTCTCGTGCCTGCCCCGCTGACTCGGGCAGGCCTTCCGCCGACGGCGCGGGCACCCAAGGCGCGTGCGAACCCCAGTGGGGCCCGGGCTATAGTTGATCTTGAGGGCGCGGATCGTTTCGGCGGTGTTGTTGCCTGTGCGTTGGTCGT
>NZ_JBSFET010000159.1:0-7125 GCF_053594575.1 Streptomyces sp. NPDC001880 | reverse complement strand
CAGGGTGTGGTGCGGTCGGGTTCCGGCTGTGTGCTCAGGGTGTGGTGGGCAGGCCGGTGGCGCCGGTGATCTGCTCCCAGATGGTGAAGCGGACGGTCATTTCGGCGCGGTAGTCGGGTGCGGCCATGAGGTGGCGGCGAGGTCGGAAGTGGGGTGGGATGCCGCTGAACGCGGACAGGAAGCGTTGTGCTCCGCCGGCGGAGCGGAAGCCTTTCATCGCGCGTTCACGCTGTCTGGTGGGCTGGTGACTGTTCTCGGCCCGGTTGTTCAGGCCCTTGTGGGAGCGGTGCTCGACGGAGGGCATGATTTCGCGGTGAGCGGCACCGTAGGAGCGAAGCTTGTCCGTGACGACCACCTGCGGTACCGCACCGGTCTTCTTCATCAGCCTGCGGAAGAAGCGCCTGGCCGCGGCCTCGTCCCGCCGATTCTGGAGAAGGATGTCGAGCACGTTGCCGTAGGCGTCGACGGCCCGCCACAGGTACTTCAGCTCGCCGTTGATCTTGATGAAGACCTCGTCCAGATGCCATTTTCCCCGGGTCGGGGCCGTCGGCGGCGCAGCCCGTCGGCGTAGGCCTGCCCGAACTTCACACACCACCGGGTCACCGTCTCGTACGAGACGGTGACACCGCGCCGGAGCACCCTGGAGCCTGTCCTCGCGGCTCGTGTCGGTGAGGCGTTGAGCGGCGCGGCGGTGGTGGGGGAACGGCGGGCGGAGGGCGAGCCGTATACGCGGGTGGAGACGGATCTGGTCGTGGAGGTGCTGGCCGGGTCCGGCCGGCACGGCACCCTCACCGTGACCCGGATGCGGTGAGGGTGCCCGTGCCTGACTGCTGGTCAGGGGGCGGCGCCGAGGCAACCGTTGTCCGAGAATGCTGGCCCCCAGTCGGGCGGCGTCTGGCGAGACATCATCGTCGAGCCGTGGACGATCCGCGATGACGACGGCTCTATCGGCCACGGGGTCACAGCGGGGGCATCCGCGCATTCCTCGCCGGGGGAAGGTGCTGACATGGCAGGCATGGGACCGGCGCCGAAGCCGGCCGGCAGGAAGGCGCGCAGGAACGCCGAAGCGATCCCGCAGACAGTCTTGCGGTGGGAGCGGGCCGAGGCGCCCGAGCTGCCCGAGTTCCGCATCGAGCGCGACGGGCAGCTCATCGAGTTCGTGTGGCCCGAGCGCACCCGCGAATGGTGGCAGGTGTGGATCGATAGCCCGCAGTCCGAGCACTTCGGGTCGTCCGATTGGCAGTACCTACTCGACACCGCGCTGATTCACGCCCGGCTGTGGCGTGGCGATCTGTCGGCCGCCGGCGAACTGCGGCTGCGCGTCGCTGCGTTCGGTGCGACGCCTGCGGACAGGGCGCGGCTGCGCATGGTGTTCGCCGAGGCGGATGGTGCCGACGAGGGCCGCGGCGCGTCCGGCGCCCCGTCCGCGCGGGAGCGGCACGGCAACCTGCGGTCGCTGCCTGGCCGGAAGAATGAGCCGGGCGGGAGCGCTTAGGGATTTTGCAGGTGATGGGTAACCGAACCAGATTTGCGCTATTCCCTCTTGACTGTGCACGTTTCAGTCTTGTTGATTTCATCTGGTTTCACGGGAAATAATGCCGCTTTCATTATATCTGCAAATTCCGCTTCTGCTTGACTTTCGCTAAGTTGCTCCGGGGTTCGCTTCCAGGACTTTCCGCCACTATCGGTGAAAATCATATACCCCCGAAAATAGGGCCAGACCTCCACCCCGCTAGGTGGCGTAATCGTGAACTGATACTCGGTACATGGGGCTAGGCTGCCCAACATCATCGTCTCTTCGTCCATTTCTGCTCCTGGGTAAGAAGTCTTGACTGTGGCGGCAGAAACCGGATCGGGTGACCTGTTCACAACATGCAGCGTTACTTCGTCACTGGCGCCGAATTGCCCTTCATACCAATAGGTCACTCTCGATGCCTGTTCTCGCTCCTCGCGCTCGCTGTCCTCTTTGGACTGGGACAGTTGGTCTTTCGCGGTCTCCTGGCTCCAGTACGTTGCAACAGCCTGAGCCCAGAGTCCTCCGATGGCAGCGACGGCAGCGAGCGCTGTGCCCGTAATCGTTATGAAATGCGCCCAACGGGTTCGGCATAGGTGTTGCCAGGCCCTCTGCATCCATGTAGGACGAGACTCAAGCTGCGGCTCGGGAGGTTCTTCACGTTGCCGTGGCCGGATGCGGTTCGGCGTCTGCCGTTGCCGTGCAAGGCGTACCCGGCTTCGTCGCTGCTGTGGTTCGTTGGCCACTCATCCCCCATAGTCTCGGCTCGCCTCCGTGACCAATGCTCGCGCATCTCAGTCGGTTTCCGTAGCTCTCTTGCCGATCCTCTGACCGTACGTCAGTGGTCCCTCATCCGCCCCGGAGCCCGAGCGCTGGGTATGGTAGACGAGGGCGTCGACGACCGAGTTCCCTAAGCGCTGTCCCGTAAATGATCTGCGGCATGCTGGTTGACCAGCGTTGTTTCCCGGTCATTCGGCGAGGGTGAGGTTGTGGAGGCGGGCGATGCCGAGCATGGCGTGGTGGACGCCGTCGCCTTTCAGCCGGCAGTCGCGGAGGATCTTCCAGGTCTTCATCCGGGCGAAGGCATGCTCAACGCGGGCGCGGACCTTGCGGTGCGAACGGTTGTGCTGTTCTTTCCAGGCCGGGAGTTCGGTCTGGCCGCGTTCGCGGCGGTGCGGGATGACCAGGCCGGTGCCGCGGTAGCCGCCGTCCGCGATCACTGTGGTCCTGCCGACGGCGCCCTTCGCGCCGGACAGTTCCCACGCCTTGCAGTCGTTGCGGTTGCCGGGCAGCGGCCGGCCGACGGCGACGACGACGAGCCGGGTGTCGGCGTCGATGACGACCTGGTGGTTCGTGGAGTACCGGTAGTTCTTCGACTGCGCGGCGATGGTGTGGTCGCGGGTCGGCACCAGGGTGCCGACCACGATCAGCGCGGTGTCCTTGCGGAACCGTCTGCGGGGCTGGAGCGCGAGCGAAGGGCCGAGGTGGTCGACGATCCCCTCGGCCGCCGACTTCGACACCCCGAACAACGGAGCCAGTTGGCGCAGGGTGAGGTTCGTGCGCCAGTACGCGGCGACCAGCAGGACCCGGTCCTCCAGCGGCAGACTCCAGGGCCGGCCCTTGCGGACCGGGTCGGCACCTTCGCGCCGCAGCGCGGTGACCAGCTTGCCGAACTGGCGCAGGCGCCGAATCAGCACACGGCTGGCCCCCTTCTTCCTGTCTCAGCCTGCTGGCAGACCATCCCAGTGCAAACCCTGTCGTTCTTCGAGCTGTCCTCGGCGAAGAAGCTTGTTGTCGTTCCATACGCTGTCGCGGGCCGCGCTCAGTTCCTGGAGGGCTTCGGGCGGGGTGTGGGGATTGGTGGCCAGAGCTTGCCAGACGAAAGGGTACGGACATTTCGCGAGACGCTGCAGGACCAAGCTGTCTCTCTCGGCACATGCCAGTGCGAGCCGTTGCAGCGAAGCTCGATGAGGGCGAGCGGCCCTACGCCGCCGTACTCGCTCTCGCCGACCGGCTGGAGCTTGAGGCGGATGAGGTAAGGAAGCTTGGAACCCTCCGTGGTGCCTCTGCTCGTCTATGCCATCTGCTTAACCTGCTGGCTGAGTGTCCGCATCTCAGGCACCCCCTCTGGTCACGGGTGAGATGTGCCGGAGAGCGGGCACGGGGCTGCCCCCAGTTGCCCGTTCCGTGCTGCGGGCACCGGGTCGGCGGCCGTACACCTGCCGCGCCCGCGCCTTTGCCATCACCGCATCCAGTGCCCGTCGGTGCTCCATCCCACAAAGCGCCGGGCGCGTCCGGCGTCTGCCGTTCCGTCCTCGTCGAAGGCACCACCCTCGGCGACCAGGGCCAGGCCCGCCAGGGCGGGGACAAGCCGGGCCGCGACATGGGCCGGGTGGCGGGCCGTCTCCTCGTTCAGGCCTGCGATGACCCGCCGCTGTTCCCGTGGCGGGCTCAGGGACAGGTGGAAGACCATCTGGCGCCAAGCGTACGCCGCGTCCTTGATGGCGCCCAGCGGTCGCGGGTTGCGGTGCACACGGGCGGTCAGCCGGCACACGGTCACGAAGCAGCGGCGTGCCAGGTCGGCCCAGCCGGACCGTGGGGCCATGCCCACCCGGTGGACCAGCGTGGCCAGGTTGTGCGTGGTGAGGATCTGCGCCTGCTCGATCACCGTGCCGTTCGCCGCGACCGACCAGCACCGGGACGCCGCTGTTCCGGCTCGCTCGGCGCACAGCCGCGCGAATCCAGGAAAGGTACGGACGCTAGTCAAACGCGTCAGGGCCGCGTCGGTCTCGACGATCGCCAGATTGCGTATCGCTGCGTAGTCGATGTCGTAGTAACGCTCGTACAGCGTGCCGCTGAGCAGCTCGCCCGCGACTCGCGCCGCCGTGAGGTACTTCGGGCTGAACGTGCCCGTGAAGATGTCGGCGGCCAGCTCTTCCACGAACGGGGCCCCGAGATCGCACTGGCGTTCAAGAACGCCGAACTCGCGGATCAGCGGGTTGGGCAGGATCGTGCCCGGGAAGGCCTGCACGGCCAGCTCGCCCAGCTGCCGCAGCACGGCGAGCGCACCTTCGCCGTCCGACGTACCCACTACCGCGGAGCGCTGTCCCGACACAGCTCGCACCCAGGGCAGTTCCTCGACGCGCACCTGCCGCTCCAGATTGAGCAGAAGCAATGAGCGGCGGTTGCGAAAAGCCCGGTAGTTCGCGGCCATCACAGCTCGCAGCGTCTCTTCGCCGTACGCGTGTGCGGTGGTGGTGGCGACCAACTGGGGAACCAGCTCGGCCAGGACTTCGGCGGACGGGACGACTCCCCGCTCCACGAGCGTGCCGAGCGGTGCGCTCAGCGCGGACTCGACCACCTGGCCGATCGCTGCCGGTACGACGGCTCCCGTGGGCAAGCCGGTCTCCCGGTTCTCCTCCTCGGTCACCGGGCCCAGGAGCGGGGCGATGTCCGTGATGCCCGTCTCCAGCGGGAGTACAGCGAGTCGACGCAGCATCAGCTGAGCCAGGGCGTGATGTGAAGGAAGCGCCGCCTGCTCGGCCTGGCACCGGCGCAAGGCCAGGTGCGCGGCCGAGCCAGGCAGACCGCGCCGCCGCACCATGGACCGCACCGCGTGCCGCAGCAGACCGAGTTGGCGCGCCTCCAGCGGCCGTCCGGCGACGACCTCCTCCAGCGCCCCGCGCAGAATTCCCAGGTTCTCCTTGGAGTCGCGGTGTTTGGTGCACAGGGTGTGTTCCGCGGCGAGCAGCCAGTAGCGACCGAGCAGAACCTCGCCCTGCGCCAGCCAGTCGGCGTCCAGGACATGTGCGAGCACCTCTCCGTCCCGCGCCGTCCGCAGCCAGTGGACGAGCAGCTCGTCGCCGAATGGCTGCCACACGGCGAGCGCCTCGCGCTGGGTCTCGACGGCCACGTTGGGACGCCGTCGTATCAAGGTGTCGACGGCCTCAGAGACGGTGTGCCGATGGACGGCCGTGGTGGCGCCCGGCGCGGGCCCGTCCGCCGGGCGCGGCAGGAACCGCAGCCGGTCGGCGAACGGCTTCAGTTCCGCCACGAGGTCGAGCGCCGCGCTGGTCTCCCCATGGCGCACCAGCCAGGCCATGGTGAGCAGCGCGGCCTCCTCGGGCACACCGATCTCGTAGCTGCCGCTGTCCAACCGGGCCCACAACCAGGCGAGCCCGGGCTCGGTGAGGCAGTAGGCGAAGAGCGCGCGCCGCTCAGCGGGCACCCCGAAACTCCGCGCGGCTTCGGTCTCGTGGGTCTGGAGCGGGCCACCCGCGCTCGCCGTCCCAGTAGCGAAGCCGCCCCGCATTACTTCAGGAGTTACCCAGGTCGGGAGGCCGACCACGGGCGTACGCGAACCGACCGACAGCCGGCCTGCGGCCATTGCCGCCAGGACCTCCCGCCAGCGCTGCCCGCGGACCTCGGCCCGGCGCCGGGTCCCGGCGTCTTCGTGGGTCAACGCGGTCATGAAGGCCTTGGCCAGCTGGCCCTCCGGATATGACGGGGCCACTGTGAGAGGCTGCTGCTCAGCGTTGTCGTTCATAAGCCGACGTGGCAGGTTCCGCCCCTGCGGCCTCCGGGTCCAGAGCCCGGTGCTCTACTGCTGAGCTACACGCCGATGACGGTAGACGTTAGACGTCGGTGTGATCACCCCACAACCGGCTTTTCCTTGGGTTCGCAAGCCATGAGCACACCGCAGGAAGGAGCCGGCGCTGCCCGTGCGGGTCCTGCCGTCCCGCTCGCCGGTGCGCCAGCCCGGACAGACAGGTCGTGCGTCCCGCACCACATGACGGTGCCCCGCCACGATGGGGGGCCTGCAGCCGTGACGACCTACGCTGTCTGGGAGTTGCCCGGCCCGCGCACCAGGGGACCGTCCAGGGGTAACAATGCTGGATCCGGACGCTCTGCAGCCTGCGGTACATGCATGCGTGGAGGTGAAGCTCCACCTCTGGTCTGGACAGCCTGATACTGGGATTTGTAGGTCTTGGAGGAAGCAGTTCAGGTAGTGAGCAAGAAGAGCAATATGAGCAAGCGGTACACGGCCGAGTTCAAGCGGGACGCGGTCGCGCTGGTCCGTTCCTTCGGGCGGACGGTGACCGAGGTGGCCCGGGAGCTCGGGGTCAGTCCCGAGGGCCTGCGGGGCTAGGTGAAGCAAGCGGCGGTCGACCGGGGTGAGGGTCCGGCCGGGGCGCTGACGACGGCAGAGCGTGAGGAACTGGCGAGGCTGCGGCGCAAGGTGCGCGAGCAGGAGCAGAGGTGCTGTCACGTTGTTGAGCGAGAGGTGTCCTGAGGGTGTGTCGGGGTGTGGTGGAGCCGGGTTCCGCTGCTGTGGTCAGGGTGTGGTGGGCAGGCCGACGGTGCCGGTGATCTGCTCCCAGATCGCGAAGCGGGTGGTCATCTCGGCGCAGGCATCGTCTGGGCTCCTCTCATGACACCCATCTGACCCTCTGTCACCCATCCCCGCATCTCGGGGGAACCTCACGCCGTCGCCGGTAGTGGGCGTTGGCTCCTGGTGAGTGGGTGAGGGTGGCGAAAGCCCACAGGTATCCGGCGTGGTTCAGCCGGTTGTTCTTCACGAACCGGCGCCCGACGTACTTGCGTTTCCCGGA
>NZ_JBSFET010000158.1:0-7394 GCF_053594575.1 Streptomyces sp. NPDC001880 | reverse complement strand
GGCGTGAAGCTGGTCTCCGCGTCACGGATGGACTCGTCGCTCGGGTTCTCCATCAGCACCGTCTGCTTGAACGTGGCGCCGTCGTCGCGCGGCGGGCCCGCACGCCGGGGGCTGGGGCCGGGTCGCCGCCGTGCTGGACGACAGCTACTCGTCGTCCGGGTCGGGCGAGAAGCGGCGGCGCCCGCTCGCCGTGGCGCTGGCCTGCCACTTCCTGCTGGAGGTGCTGGCCGCACCGGGCGCGTACACCCCGCTGTGGACGTCGGGCCGTACCGATCCGCTGCTGGCCAGGCCCTGGGGGCCGACCCCGCTCGGCAGCCGCGTGCTGGACGCGCTGGAGCTGGGGCCCGACCGGCTGGTCATCGTCTCGGACGGCTGGGACAACGCGCCGCCCGGACTCGCGGGCGAAGTGCTGCGGGTCTGGCGGACCCGGCTCGATCCGGACCGGCGTACGGCGGTGGTGCATGTGAACCCCGTGTACGACGCGGACGGTTTCGATGTGCGGCGCCTAGCGCCGGGCGTGCCCACGGCGGGTGTCCGGGACGCGGAGGACCTGCCGGCGCTGGTGGAGATCGCGGGGTTCGCCGAGGGACGCACCGGAGCGGCTGCGCTGTACGCCTTTCTGGACCGGCAGGTGGCACGTTTCGTGGGCGACGACGGGGCAGGAGCGGCATCGTGAACAGACTCGAACTGACCGGGCTCGCCACCCGCCCCGCCCAGGTGTGGGGCGGCATCCGGCTGGTGCCGCTGGTGCGCGAACAGCCCGTCGAGGGGCTGCGGCTGCACGAGGAGCTCTACACGGACCACGGGCACGGCGTCGTGGACATCGGGCCGCGCACGCACTACGCCTCGGTCATCCCGCACGGCTTCGTCGCCGACTGGTCCGGCGAGGGCGAGCAGTCCGCCGCGTACGGTACACAGCTCGGCGCGGGCGCGGGCTCCGCGGCCGGGAACCGGCCGGCGCCCCGGACCGCGCGGCTCCAGCGCCACCGCCACCACCGGATGGCGAAGCGACGACCGGGCGACCGGCTGCGCTTCCTGCCGCTGCACCTCGCGCTGGAAGGCTATCTCGCCCTGCACTTCGGCGGCCCCTCCGTCGCTTGGGAGGAGTGGTCGCGGCAGGCGCTGCGCGACGGACTCTCGCCGCGCGCCGAGGACGCGTACATGGGGTGGTCGGTGCGCGGGCTCGGCGACGCGCTGCGGGTCTTCGAGATCCATCCCGGCCAGTGCGGGGTGATGGTGTACGCGGCCGACGCGCTCGCCGCCGCGTTCGTGCTGCCGCACCCGGACGACTACCGGCTGCTGCACCCGTCGCTGGTCGAGGACCTGTACGGCGAGCTGATCCACCAGTACGCGCTGTACGGCGCCGCGGTGCCGGAGTTCACGGCGCGGATACCCGACGGTCCGCAGCTGCGGTCGCTCGCCGCTCTGCGGGCGGCGGCAGAGGCGTGCGAGCGGGAGTGGGGCGAGGCGCACGACACCCTGTTCGCGGGTGAGCTGCTGGACAGCTCGTACGCCTTCGACCGGGTGTACCGGATGGGTTCGTTCACGCTGTGGCGGTTCCTGCCGCCGTTCCGGCCCGGCGGGGCGGGGCAGCACATCGGTGAGACGATCACCGATCACAAGGGGCAGGTCGCGTACCTGAAGACGTTCCGGCTGTCCGAGGCCCAGATCAGGCGCGGCCATCTGCTGCACCGGCTCGCCGACGCGGACTGGCGGCTCGCGGGAGCGGCCCGGGCGCTGGGCACCACGGAGGAGGAAGTGGTCCGCCGGATCCGCGCGGCGGGCTTCGAGTCGCTGCTCAGGGCCCGCGCGTAACGCGGCAATCCTCGGTCGGCGGGTTCGACGAGGCGGCGGACGAGACCGCGCTCGTGGGGCGGGAGGTGGTCGAGGCGCTCGGCGACGCGGGGCTGACGGTGAAGTGGGACGGCTCGCCGGACCGGGCGATCGAGCTGACCGGCCTGGACTGGCGCAAGCGGCTGGTGGGTTGAGCCGGTCGCCGGCCGTGGGGCGGTGCGGAAACCGGCCCGTCTGCTGCGGCGCCGTACGAGAAGCCCTGGTGGGGCATGTAACGCAAAGGGTCCGTATCGACGGGTGACAGAGGTCTGCTGCGGCGTCCGGTTCTCTGGTTCAATGGGGACATGGCCAGCATCCGGCACACCTCGACAGGTCACAGCGACCTCGAGCCGTTCTGGCCGTCCCGTCAGCACCATGACTTCGACCGGGTGTGTTGTCGCGCGTCGAACGCGCAGACCCTCTAACGCCGCTCATCCCGGCCTTCGGTCCGCGCGCAAGCAAGTCCGTCCACCGACGACTCCTTCGCGCGAAAGAGCTGACCCTCATGGCGAACACTCGTACCTTCTCCGCCGCGGCCGCTGCCACCTCGGCGTCCTCGGCGCCCGCTGCGGCCACCACCCCCGCCCGTTCCCTCTCCCCCGACCGCCACCGGCTGCGTGCCGTCGACCCCGACGAAGTCGTCCAGCCGGCCGATGTGGCGGAGTTCCTGCCGCCGGGTGCCACCTGGCTGCCCGCGCCCCAGCACACCGTTCCGGCGGTGCCGGGCCGGCCGCCGATGATCGGCTATCTGGTGCTCGTACCGGCCGATCAGCGGCCCGCCGTCACGGCGGCGGCCACCGCGGCCGCCCAGTACGTGGTGCCGACACCGTTGGAGGAGCCGGCCATCGGGCCGGTGCACATCGACCCGGTGCAGCGCACCGCCGCGGTGGACGGGAAAGCCCTCGACCTCACGTACCTGGAGTTCGAACTGCTCGCTCATCTGGTCGCGCATCCGCACCGGGTGCACACCCGCGACCAGTTGGTGACCACGGTCTGGGGCTACGGGCATGTGGGCGACGGGCGCACCGTGGATGTCCACATCGCCCGGCTGCGCCGCAAGCTGGGCGCGGAGCACCGCCGTTCGATCCAGACGGTACGGCGCGTCGGGTACAAGTACGCGCCCTGACGCACCGGAGAACATGTGGAGCGGCCCTGGTCCGGCGCGTTGGGGACCGGGCCGCTTCATGTGCCGACCCGGTCAGCCGCGTCGCCCGGCCCCTCGAGCCGATCAGTGAAGCCCTCAGCCGCCGGATGCGCCGTCGACGCCCATGGTGAGCTCGACGAGGAGCGGCCGGCCGCCTTCGCCTGACGACCGGGCGCCTGGTCGCCCCGCCGTGACGGCCGAACGGCTGGATCGGCACAAACCGCCGAACGTCCCATTGCCCGCTCCCGGACCCGTCATTAACGTGCGCACCGCACACGCCTGTTGTCGCATGCACCATCATGAACAACACCGAGGAGTGCGGATCATGACGGGACCCTCCCTGCCCTTCAGTTCCTCCCGGCTGACGAGACGTACGCTGCTGGGCACCGCCGGAGCCGTCGGCGCCGCCGCCGCGCTGGGAGCCGCCTCCCCCGCGCACGCCACCGCCGCTCCGGCGGCTCCGGCGGCTCCGGCCCGGGACCTTGCGCCCGCGCACGAGGCGCTCGGCCGTCTGCTGCCGGACCACGCCGGTCAGTTCCGGCTCCGCTCCCTGCCCCGGGGCGACGGCGCGCACGACCGTTTCCGGGTCACCGGCACCACCGGGCGGATCGAGATCGCCGCCACCACACCGGCCGCCGCCCTGACGGGGGCGCACTGGTACCTCAAGTACACCTGCGACGCCGTGATCTCCTGGTCCGGCAGCCGCACCGACCTGCCCCGCCGGCTGCCCGCACCCCGCACCCCCGTCGAGCGCTCCGCGACCGTCGCCCACCGGTTCGCCCTCAACGACACCCACGACGGCTACACCGCCCCGTACGCCGACTGGCCGCGCTGGGAGCGAATGCTGGACGTCCTGGCTCTGCACGGCTGCAACGAGGTGCTGGTCACCGCCGGGCAGGAGGCCGTCTACCACCGGCTGCTCCAGGACTTCGGCTACAGCGACGCCGAGGCCCGCGCCTGGCTGCCCGCCCCTTCCCACCAGCCGTGGTGGCTGCTCCAGAACATGAGCGGATACGGCGGCCCGCTCGGTCCCGAGCTGATCGGGCGGCGCGCGGAGCTGGGCCGGCACATCGCCGACCGGATGCGGGAGCTGGGCATGGCACCGGTGTTCCCCGGCTACTTCGGCACGGTCCCGGACGGCTTCACGGACCGCAATCCGGGGGCCAGGGTCGTCCCGCAGGGCACCTGGAACGGGCTGCGCCGGCCCGACTGGCTCGACCCGCGCACCCCCGTCTTCGCCGA
Organism: Streptomyces sp. NPDC001880; assembly: GCF_053594575.1. NCBI lineage: Bacteria > Bacillati > Actinomycetota > Actinomycetes > Kitasatosporales > Streptomycetaceae > Streptomyces > Streptomyces sp. NPDC001880. The sequence goes on along the minus strand of NZ_JBSFET010000158.1, from coordinate 3,175 downwards.
GGTGGCCGCCGCCTTCTACCGGCACCAGGAGGAGCTGTTCGGTCCGGCGGAGCACTTCAAGATGGATCTGCTGCACGAGGGCGGCAATGCCGGTGACGTCCCGGTGCCGGAGGCCGCCCGAGCCGTCGAGTCGGCCCTGCACACCGCGCACCCCGGCGCAACCTGGATGATCCTCGGCTGGCAGGCCAATCCCCGGCAGGCGCTGCTGGAGGCGGTCGACACCGACCGGATCCTGATCGTCGACGGCCTCTCCGACCTGGACACGGTCACCGACCGGGAGAAGGACTGGGGCGGAGCACCGTACGCCTTCGGCACCATCCCGAACTTCGGCGGCCGTACGACGATCGGCGCCAACACCGACCGCTGGACGCAGAAGTTCACGGCCTGGCGCGACAGGCCCGGCAGCGCGCTGGTCGGCACGGCGTACATGCCGGAGGCGACCGAGCGTGACCCGGCGGCGTTCGAGCTGTTCAGCGAGCTGGCCTGGCGGACCGGGACGGTGGACCGGGAGGCGTGGTTCCGGGCTTACCCGAGGTTCCGTTACGGCGGCCTGGACCGCTCGGCAGAGGCGGCCTTCGCCGCGCTGGCTGCCACGGCGTACCGGCTGACGAGCACCGACGGCCGCCCCGTCGACTCCCTCTTCTCCCGTCGCCCCGGCATCACCTCCTCCGTCAGCACCGCCTTCGACCCGGCCGGTTTCGACCGGGCGTTCGCGGCGCTCCTCGGCGTACGCCCGTCCCTGCGCGACTCGGACACCTACCGCTACGACCTCACCGATCTGACCCGGCAGGCGCTCGCCGACCGCTCCCGGATCCTGCTGCCGCAGCTGCGGGCCGCCCAGGCCGACAAGGACGTGGCCCGGTTCCGTGTGCTCGCCGCGCTCTGGCTGAAGCTGATGCGGCTGACGGACGCGATGTCGGGCTGTCACCGGGCCTTTCTGCTGGGGCCGTGGCTGGAGGACGCCAAGCGGCTGGCGACGAGCCCGGCGGAGGCGGTGCGGCTGGAGTGGACGGCACGCACCCTGATCACCACCTGGGCGGACCGGACGGCCGCGGACGACCTCAGCAACTACGCCAACCGCGACTGGCAGGGGCTGATGGCCGAGGTCCACCTCCCGCAGTGGCAGACGTACTTGGACGAGCTGACCGACGCGCTCACGGAGGGCAGGGCGGCGAAGCCGTTCGACTGGTACCCGGGCGAGGAGGAGTGGACCCGCCGCACCGACAGCCATCCGCTGCGGGCGACGGGCGATGCCCACCGCACGGCGCGACGGGCCTTCGAGACCCTGGCCACCGCCCCGTACCAGGGCACCGTCACGGTGTCGGCCGATCCGGTGGCGTTCACGCCGGGCAGCACCGGTACGGTGACGGCCGCCTTCCGCAATCTGAACGGCCTGCGGTCCACCGGCCGGGTCGACTTCGCGCTCACCGGGCTGGACGCCACCGCGACGGGCAGCACCTTCCTCGACGAGGTCACGGCCGGCGGTTCCGGCGCGGTGGACTGGCGGGTCACGGCCCCGTCCGAGCCGCTGATCACACCGCTGGTGCCGATGCCGTACGAGCTGAGCACCGCGTACGGGCCGCGCGGCGAGGACCGGGTGACCGATCTGCGGCGCGGCGCGGTACATCTGGCGGCACCGCTGGAGCCGGGCTGGCGCACGTACACGGCGAACGCGGCGGTCTTCGGCCAGCTGGACGAGCGGTTCGCGATCAACGGGGCGGGCCAGGACCTGTGGAAGGGCACCAGCCAGTTCGGCACGGCGTACCGGGAGGGGGCATGGTCCGACGGGGCGGAAGTGACCGTGCGGGTCGACGCGCAGGAGAACACCGGGGGCTGGGCGCGTGCGGGAATCGTGGTGCGCAACGCCCTGGCGACACCGGGCTCCACCGGGTTCCTGAACCTGGCGGTGACGCCGTCCAACGGTGTGGTGCTCTCGTACGACACGAATGGCGACGGCACCCTGGACACGTACCGGCGGATCACCGGGATCAGGGCCCCGGTGCTGCTCCGGCTGACCCGGGCCGGGGACGGGTGCACGGGGTCCTGTTCCACCGACGGCGGAGCGAGCTGGCGGACGGTGGGCACGGTCGCCGTGCCGGGGACGGCGGCGGCACAGGACGTGGGGATCTTCATGAGCGCGACGAACGGCGGGAGCGGGCTGCGCGGCACGGTCGAGTTCAGCGGGTGGTATCTGAGGTGAGGAGGCGGCCCGTTGCGCCGTCCACGAGCGGGCCAGGGTGACCATCACGGAATTTCGCCCGTTCCGCTGAACGCGCGTGCTGTCCGGGCGCACCCCGGCGGCACGGCACGTCGGCTGCCAGTACGTCCCCCTGAGGCCTGTTACCGTACGCAGCCGACCGAGCACACCGCTCGGTCGGATTCTTGCCCTCAGCTGCGCATATCGGGCCACCACGTGGTTGCCGCAACCAGCTCGGCCGCCGTTCGACAGCCCTCGGTGAGGTCACATGCCTCCAGGATCTCCCGGCTGTTCTTCACGCCGGTCGGTTTCACCGACCGGTATCGGTTCATGTCCCGGGAAACATGACCGTCTGCGGGAAAGCCCTTGGCCATGGCTGGGGCGCACATAGCCGCCTGCCGAGAGCACCCGCTGGTCGCGGTCAGCTGAGCCAGTCACGCCGACGTCACGCCGCGGTGCCGCCCGGCACCCGACGATGGCTGGTGCAGGTAAGCGCAAACCCGCTTTCACACGCAAGGAATCCACCATGATGAGAAGCATTCGGCAAGGAATTCCCCACCTGATCGGCGTGTCTGGCTTGGTCGCGGCGCTCGCCGGCGGGGTTGGTGCAACAAGCGCCGCAGCGGCGCCTCAGGCCCCGTCCCAGGCCCCGTCCCAAATCATTTGCACTCAGTCCATCCCCCCGTTCTGCATCGATACCGGCACCGGCAATGTGCTCCAGCAGGGCGCCCAGACCGGCCCCGGCGCAGGCAACGTCCTCCAGCAAGGTGCGCAGACCGGCCGCGGTGCCGGCAATGTGCTCCAGCAGGGCGCCCAGACCGGCCCCGGCGCAGGCAACGTCCTCCAGCAAGGTGCGCAGACCGGCCCCGGCGCAGGCAACGTCCTCCAGCAGGGCGCCCAGACCGGCCCCGGCGCAGGCAACGTCCTCCAGCAAGGTGCGCAGACCGGCCCCGGCGCAGGCAACGTCCTCCAGCAGGG
>NZ_JBSFET010000157.1:0-7395 GCF_053594575.1 Streptomyces sp. NPDC001880 | reverse complement strand
TCGCGCCGCAGCTTGCCGGGCACGGTGACGAAGGTGCAGTAGTGGCACTTGTCGCCGCCGCGGACGCCGCCCGCCGCGACCCCGGCCGGCTCCGCATCGCCCTCGCCTGGCGCCCCCCGCTCACCCTCACCGGCTCCGCGCCCCACCCCGACGTGCGGCGGGCCGTCCTCGCCCTGGCCGAGGCCCTCGCCCGCCTGGGCCACGACATCGAGGAAGCCAGACCCCGGTACGGGCTGATCGGCCTCGGCTTCGTCCCCCGAGCCACCGCCGGGATCGCCGAACTCGCCGCCCGCCACCCCGACCCCGCCCTCCTCGACCCGCGCACCCGCAGCGCACTGCGCACCGGCACCCGACTGGGCGGCCGGGTGGTACGGGCGGCCAGGGAGCGCGAGGTGCGCCAGCACCGCAGGATCGGCGCGTTCTTCCACACGTCCCGGGGCGGCTGCGGCTACGACGTCCTGCTCACCCCGACGACCGCCCTGCCACCGCCCCCGATCGGCCGCTTCGACGGGCTGAGCGCCTGGCGCACCGATCTGGCGATGACCGAGGCCTGCCCGTATGCCTGGCCCTGGAACGTGCTGGGCTGGCCCGGCATCAACGTACCGGCCGGGTTCACCGCTGACGGGCTGCCCGTCGGGGCGCAGCTGCTCGGCCCGTCCCGCAGTGAGGAACGGCTGATCTCCCTCGCCGCCCAGCTGGAGGCCGACCGGCGCTGGTACGAGCACCGGCCCCCGGCCCCGCCCGTCCCGTCCCCTCCGGCCGACGGGCGCTGACCACCCCCGCAGGTCCACCCCCGCAGGTCCACTCCTGCCTCCGGTCGCTCGCACCTCGGCGCGGGAGGCGGGATCATGGACAACGAGTCGATGGGTGGTGGCCAGTATGGCGTGTGCAGGACCGCAGCCGGCGCCCGACGCCGAGCCCACGCCGCCCAGCAGCACGCCCCGGCCCTCCTATGACACCGCGAGCGACGCGACCGCGGTGGTCTCCGGCACCGGAACGGTCGTCGGCTGGACGCAGAGCGCGCAGGAGCTGCTGGGGTACCGCGCCGCGGACGTGGTCGGGCGGTCCGGCGGGTTCCTGCTCGCCATGCCCGAGGACCCGGTCCGGGTGGCCGGGATCGCCGAGCGGTGCCGCGCGGGCGTGGGGTGGCGGGGCGTCGCCGATGTCCGGCGGCGCGACGGCGGCCGGATCGAGCTGGACCTCCGGGTCTCGGCCTCGTTCCACCTGGACGGCCGAGAGTGCTTCCTGGTCTCCGGACGCGAACGAAAGCCGGAGTGGACGGTCGGGCAGTCCGTGGTGGACGCCTTCCTGACCGGTTCGCCGATCGGCGTGGCGGTGATGAACCCGGACCTGCGCTGCACCTGGATCAACGACACCCTGGAACGCTTCAGCGGCGTACCGCGCGAGCACCGGATGGGCCGCCGGCTGAGCGAGGTGCTCCCGGGGCTGGAGACCGAGGCCCTGGAGACTCTGATGCGCGGTGTGCTGGACACCGGGGTCCCCGTCATCGACTACGAGTACCTGGGCTGGACCTGGGCCGATCCGCACCGAAAGCGCGCCTACTCCACCTCGTACCTTCCGCTGACCGACAGCGACGGCAGCATCACCGGCCTGTGCTACATGGTGCTGGACGTCACCGATCGGTGGAAAGCCCAGCAACGCCTGGCCCTGGTCAACGACGCCGGAGCCAGCATCGGCTCCACCCTGGACGTGATGCAAACGGCTCAGGAGCTGGCCGACTTCGCGGTGCCGCGGTTCGCCGACTTCGTCATCGTCGACCTGCTGGAGCAGGTCGCCAATCCCGATGAGCCCGTTCCGTGGCCCCTGGGCGCGCGGCTGTCCGGCCAGGACCTCGCCCGGTCCGGTGCCGTCACCGGTCCCGCCCGGCCGAGGATGCGACGGGCCGGGATGAGCTCGGTGCGCGAGGGCTGCCCGGAGGCCCTCTGCCGGGTCGGCGATCAGGTGGACTTCGTGCCCCCGCCGCACGACATCCGGTTCCTGATCGACGGCGAACCCGTCCTCATCCCGGTACTCGACCCCGACGACCACATGTGGGCGGTCGAGCAGCCCGCCAGGGCGGCGAGGATCCGTGAGTACGGGCTCCACTCCCTCATCTCCGTACCCATGCGGGCCCGGGACACCGTGCTCGGGCTGACCACCTTCGTCCGCTCGGTGAATCCCGCCCCCTTCGAACCGGACGACGTGCTCCCGGCCCGCGAGATGGTCGCCAGGGCCGCCGTGTGCGTGGACAACGCCCGCCGCTACACCCACGAGCACACCGCGGCGCTGACCCTCCAGCGCAGTCTGCTCCCACACACCCTGCCCGGCGGAATGGCCCTGGACGTGGCCTCCTCCTACCTCCCGGCGGACACCAAGGAGGGGGTCGGGGGCGACTGGTTCGACGCGATCCCGCTGTCCGGCGCCCGGGTCGCCCTCGTCGTCGGCGATGTCGTCGGCCACGGCATCGGCGCCGCCGCCACCATGGGCCGGCTCCGCACCGCGGTCCACACCCTCGCCGACATGGACCTGCCGCCGGACGAGCTCCTCGCCCACCTCGACGACCTCGTGCTCCGCCTGAGCGACGAGGAACCCGAGAGCGAGGAGAGTGGCACCACCGTGCTCGGCGCCACCTGTCTGTACGCCGTCTACGACCCGGTCACCCAGCAGTGCATCATGGCGCGCGCCGGCCATCCGCCGCCCGTCGTCGTCGCCCCGGACGGGCGCGTCAGCTTTCCCGAACTGCCCGCCGGACCTCCGCTGGGCCTGGGCGGGATGCCTTTCGAGACGGCGGAGATCACCCTCCCGGAGGGAAGCCTGATCGGTCTCTACACCGATGGACTCATCGAGGGCCGGGACCGCGACGCCGAACTCGGCATGTCCCGCCTCGGCGGCGCCCTGGCACAGCGCGGTCTCCCGCTCGACGCCCTGTGCGCCGCGGTCGCGGAGCAGTTGGTCCCGGTTCCCCAGCGGGACGACATCGCCCTGCTGCTCGCCCGCACCCACGAGCTGAGCGCCGACCACGTCGCCTCGTGGGAGATCCCCGACGACCCGGCCGCCGTCGCCGGGGTCCGCGCCCGGACCGCCCGCCTGCTGAGGGCCTGGGGCCTGGAGGAACTGGAGATGACGACCGAACTGATCGTCAGCGAGCTGGTCACCAACGCGGTGCGCTACGCCACCGGGCCGATCCGGCTCCGGCTGCTGCGCCAGTCCGTCCTGATCTGCGAGGTCTCCGACACCAGCAGCACCTCGCCGCGACTCCGGCACGCCCGCACCACGGACGAGGGCGGCCGCGGCCTCTTCCTCGTCGCCCAGCTCACCCGCCGCTGGGGTACCCGCTACACGGCCGAAGGCAAGATCATCTGGACCGAGCAGGAACTCCCGGCGACGGAAACCTGACACTCTTCGAGAAGGCCTCCGGGCGAGCCTCCGGGGGAGGCCCAGCCCGCACGACTCGGCTCACGGCACCGCTCACGGCGCGGCTCACGGCACCCGAGCGGTCCACTCCTCGGTGCCGAACTTCGTCCGTACGAGCTCCTCGGCCCGCGCCATCTCCTCGTCCGTCACCTTGCCCCGGGTGAGACCGTGCCGGCTGCGGAAGGAGTCGATCATTCGCTCGATGACGGCCTCGCGCGCCAGCCCCGTCTGACGGCGCAACGGGTCGACGCGCTTCTTGGCGCTCTTGGTGCCCTTGTCGGACATCTTCTCCTTGCCGATGCGCAGGACCTCGAGCATTTTGTCGGCGTCGATGTCGTACGACATGGTCACGTGATGCAGGACGGCTCCAGGGCCACCGCCAGGGCCGACCATTCGCTTCTGGGCGGCGCCTGCGATCTTTCCGGCGTCGGTGGCGATGTCGTTGAGGGGCTGGTACCAGGCCTTGATGCCCATGTCGCCGAGCGCGCCGAGTACCCAGTCGTCGAGGTAGGCATAGCTGTCGGCGAAGGAGAGGCCGGAGACCAGCGACTCCGGCACAGACAGGGAGTACGTGATGGTACTCATGGGCTCTACGAACATGGCTCCACCACCAGAAATGCGGCGTACCACGGTCATTCCGTGCTTCGCTGCCCCTGCGGGGTCCACCTCATTGCGCAGCGACTGGAAGCTGCCGATGACCACAGCAGGCGAGGCCCATTCCCAGACCCGCAGCGTCGGAGCCCGCCGCCCGGCGGCCACCTCAGCGGTGAGGACTTCGTCCAGTGCCATGTGCAGGGCCGGAGCCTGCGCTTCCATGTGCACCAACTGCCAGTCGTAGTCGCTCCACTCGGTCGCATGGGCCAGCGCTCGCCGAACAGCGATGCCGACGCCCTCCGCGGTCAGTCCGAACATGACGGTCGACTCCGGCAGCGCTGCCGTGATCCGGGCTGCCAGGCCTGCGGCGTCCGTTGAGGACGGGGCACCCTCCAGGGCCCTGTTGATCGAGAGGATTGCCTCGTCGGGCTCCAGGAAGAAGTCCCCGGCGACGCGCACGTTGCGTAGTACGCCTTCCTCGATGTCCAGGTCTACGACGACAAGCTTGCCGCCGGGCACCTTGTACTCGCCATGCACGGCTTTGTTCCCTTCCAGTGCGCGGCGTGGCCCCTGAGCCTGTTGCTCCGACATGGTATAGACGCGCACATACCTCGTATCGCACTTTAATGCTTGTGCGTGACAAGCGGCTGTGCAGCCTTGATGCCGCTGGAGAGCAATGCTCAAGACCTGTGGATCGGTTCCGGGAGGGAGGCGGAGGGCGTACCTTCCCGAATGATCCTTTGAAGGTCACCGAGTAGGCCCACGTTGCAGCGCGGGTCGGATCGGGCACTGCGGCGCCGGTCTCGGTCAGGATGCGCTCGACCTCGGCCGCGACGGTGGGATCGTCCCAATCCGGGTGCAGGATGTGCACCTTCGTCTCGACGCTCACCTGCGCGGTGATCTCGACCCCATGCCGTGTACGGCGACGGCTCGACGTAGACGGGTGCGCCGATCACCGGGGGCGCCCCCACGAGGCGGGGAGCGCGATCAGGGAGGTCGAGCAGCGCGTCGACGGTCGCGTCGAGTGCCGTGTTCGTCTGGGCCATGTTGCGCGCTTGGAAGCCCGGGAAGCGGGACTGGGGCGGAGCCGACGGCAGAGTTGGCGGTCCGAGCTTGGTGACGCGCACGATGCGCGTGGCCACGGCCTGGAGGAGGGGGTCGGGGAATTCGAGGCGGGTGCCGGCCTCGGTCAGCGAGTAGGTCTGGAAGTCGGTGGTGAGCACGATGACCGGGACGTCCGAAGCAGCGGCGTATCCGATCTCCATGCAGACCCCGTCGTCGAGGCTCGGGCCGTGCAGGATGGCGACCATGGCGTCGAGGCGGCCGAGGTCCAGCTCGAACAGGCGGCGTCCTTTGACCTTGGGCGACCAGGTCCTCCTCGTCGGTGTCGCAGAACGGCAGGAAGACGCGTTCGGGCCCGACTTTCGCGGCTCGTCGATCGGCGAGGTCGGCGGCGAGAGCGCGGTCGTGTGCGGCAAAGAGCCGGTGGGCTACGTAGACGGACACCGGGAGAGGCCCCCAAGTCGTCAGGTCAGCCGCGACGGGGCGCGGGGATCGGAAGGGACGGGGCCGCGACGTACCTGGCAGCGGCTGCAGTCGCCTCCGCCAGAGCCTGGGCGGCTGTCGCACCCTGCGAACGATGTGCCAGGAAGGTCCCGGCCAAGGTGTCTCCGGCGCCGGAGACCTCGCGCGGAGGACGCGGCGGCGGAACGGCGGAGGCCACCTGACGTCCGAAGCGGCGAACCACTGCTGCCCGGGGGCCATCGGTGATGACCACCTCCGGGAGCGCACCGGAGTCGATCACTTGCTCCAGGAGCCGGTGCTCGGCAGCGTTGACGAACAGGGTGGTCGCCTTCGGCAGCCAGCGGGCGGCAGCACGGACCATCTCTTCCGCGCTCGGCAGAAAGAAGTCCACGCTGAAGTCGGTCCCGTCCCTGGCGAGTCGGTCGAGTACTGCCGCCACGTCCAGCGGGCGGCGGCAGCAGACGTGGTAGGTGCCGTGCTGGTACAGGTCCACGTGTCTGAGCGCGTGCTCGGTCAGTCCTTCGGCCACGCCGTAGTCCGTGCCTACTCGTATCAGCTCGCCTTGCAGGTCGTACTCCAAGTCGAAGGTGGTGGACATGCCGTCGACCTGGACCCGTGCCGACCAGTCGAGCGTGTCCAGACCCGGCACCTCCGGAAGGTGCGCGAGATCGTTTCCGAGAACGCAGACCGGGACCGCCCGGAGGCCGGCCCTTGCCGCCGCCGTCCAGGGCCGCCAGCGTCGCGAGCGTCCCGTCATCGTCGCGATGATGAGCAGTCGCTGGGGCCACTACCCGGCTCGGGGCAGGTCCGGCAAGGTGGTGTGGGCCGAGGCCGGCCTCAACCCCGTGAGTCGTGGCGGTGAGAGCGAGAGCCTGGAACGGCCCCCGGGCCGGCCTCCGTCGACCGGGCGCGGACAGCCCCGGCCCGACCCGCACCTGCTCGGCCGACTGGTCGTCAGCGAATCCAGCGCAGCGCTCCGCGTCGTCCTGACGTTCTCCACGGGCATGTACAGGGTTGGGCGAGAGGTCTGCCGTTTCCGGTGCCGGGCGTAAGGCAACTCGATCACGATGTACCTCCCTCTCGGGACATGCGGCGGAACTTGGGCCGTGCGGGGCGTGCGCCGGGAATGAGTTTCGAAAGCTGTGCCACTGTGGGCGCCTGGAACACGTCGCGGACCGACAGATCCGCCCCGAGGCGGCCACCGATGCGGGTGGTGAGCTTGCTGACGAGTAGGGAGTGGCCGCCGAGGTCGAAGAACGAGTCGTCGACACCGACGGAGTCGAGACCAAGGACTTCGACGAACAGTTCACAGAGGGCCTTCTCGTGCGGTGTCTCCGGAGCTCGGTGGTCTCCGCCAGTGAACTGCGGTTCGGGGAGGGCTTTGCGGTTGACTTTGCCGTTGGCGGTCAGGGGGAGGGCGTCGAGGATGACGACTGCTGCCGGGACCGCGTATTCGGGCAGGCGCTCGGCCGCGAACTTCCGCAGCTCGGCGGAGTCCAGAGCCGCGGTGTCTGCGGCCGTGGTATCCGCAGCGGGGACGACGTAGCCGACGAGTTGCTTGCTCCGGCCCGGTCCGGCCTCCCAGGCGGCCACGACGGCTCGGGCCACGCCTTGATGCCGTGCGATGGCTGCTTCGATCTCGCCGAGTTCGATGCGGAAGCCGCGGATTTTGACTTGTTCGTCGGCTCGGCCTGTGTAGGTGAGCCGGCCGTGGTTGTCCCAGCGGACGAGGTCGCCGGTGCGGTAGAGGCGTTCGCCGTTTCCGAAGGGGTTGGCGATGAAGCGTTCGGCGGTCAGGGCGGGGCGGTTGATGTATCCGCGGGCGAGGCCGGCGCCGGTGACGTAGAGCTCGCCGGTGACGCC
>NZ_JBSFET010000156.1:0-7457 GCF_053594575.1 Streptomyces sp. NPDC001880 | reverse complement strand
CGACGCGACCTGCTCGACCGTCAACTCATGAGTACACAGTCATACCAACGACAGCCAGTCTTGATGGTCACCCCAGATGCGGTTGCAGTACTAGGACCCGACCCTGGTGGTGCTGGACACGCAGAGCGTCCACGTTGCTGCCGGGGTCCCTGCCTCCACGACCGGCCGGGATGCCGCGAAACGGGTGCCGGGCCGCAAGCGGGGGCTGGCCGTGGACGTGCTCGGTCTGGTCATCGCGGTCACCGTCCTCGCCGCGAGCGCGCACGACAACGCTGCGGGCATCGCCCTGTTGGACCAGGTCGCCGCGCACGCCGGCGGCACAGCCCGCAAGGCGCTGGTCGACCAGGGCTTCAAGAACCAGGTCGTCGCGCACGGCGTCGGCCTGGGCATCGACGTCGAGATCGTCGAACGCAACCCGCAGGACAAGGGATTCGTGCCGCAGCCGAAGCGGTGGAGGGTCGAGCAGACCTACGGGATCTTGATACTGCACCGGCGCCTGGTCCGCGACTACGAGCACTGCCTGGCCTCCTCCGCCTCCCGCGTCTACTGGGCCATGACCCACGTCGTGGCCCGCCGCCTCACCGGCGCGAACACTCCCACCTGGCGCGATGCGCAGACGGTGACCGCGTGAGTATCCAGCCCCTACTCGAGGCACTCGGCATCCAGGAGGACGCCGCCCGGGCCCTGGCCGACGACCTCCGCACCCCGATTGCCGAACTGCAGGGCCGGCTGCTGGAGACGGAGACCCACCTCGAGTACCTCGCGATCACCCGGAAGACCGTCACCGCCCTCACCGACCGGATCCCCATCCACGCCGCCTTCCCAGAGCTGCCCGAGCACCCGGACTACCCCCGCATCCTCGCCCCCAAAGCCGCCAGCCCCCTCCGGGCCCGTGACGTCTGCGAAGCCCTTGACCACGAACTGCTGCCGAAGAATATCGAGGGCACCCGCGCCAAGCTGAAACGCCTGTTCAAGCTCGACATCCTCACCGAGGGGACGTCGGCAGCTTCACGAGGAAGCAGTAACCACCGCGACCGGCAACCCGGCCCCAGCCTCATCCGGAAACGGACACCAACTCGCGAACCGCCCTCTCAAGCCTCTCACCCGCTCGGACGAGTGAGTGACGGCCCGAATATTCCGCCACGAACACGGCTACCGGACGAATGAGGCAGCCAGGCCCAGTCTCACTCTGATTGACATACGTGTCCTGCGCATCTGACCTTACTCATATGGCAAGAAATGACACAGAAGAGAACATTGGAGACATCGGGCCAATCAAGCCGAGTAACTGGGGGCTTGTCGGCCGGACGGCACCCGCTCCAGAACGCAGCGGCCCCCAAGGCGCTTGGGGGCCGCCGGACTGGACCACCCAGATGGCCGCGAAGAAAGAACAGCGACTGTTCTGGTTTGCCGTCGGACTCGCCGCCGCCGTTCTCGCGATCATCCTGATCGGCATGAGCCAGTCCTACAAGGCTGGAGACATCTCGACAGCCACAGCCCCCATGGGCGCCCTCGCGGGGATAGCCGTCGGGTTCTTCTTCGGCGACCGTGGTAAGTAGCCGAGCCTCTACCGGATTGCCCGAATGATCAGCTCACGCTCGCGCTCACCTTCAAGCTGCAGCAGAATCTTGACGCCACGGTCACTCTGAGTAAGTAGATAGCGATACACGACGAGCGACCTACGAATGATCTCTGACATGTTCGTGCCCTCTGCCGCTGCCCACTCGCGTAGATCTTCAAGGTCGTCGACCTGCATGTTCATCGAGATCTTCTTGACTCGCTCCTGCGAGGGCTCTCGAACCTCGCCCTCAGCCTGGCCGGACTCACCGGTCGCCGCCATTTACGGGTGCTCCTTCTCGTCATCCCCCCGCCGAAGATGCAGAGCCCTCTCCATGACAGCACCGAGAGCAGTCATGGCACGCCTCTGGCTGGAATTGGGCATTTTCTCGTCCTAGCGCCTCCAGTATGCGCACGATATATACGAACCGCAGATGTCGCGCGCAAACGGTCGGCGGCGTCCGTTGCGTGATCGGCGAGTTCAATGCGGGTCTGGCAGGTGGCTGCGGCGAGCGTGCGGCAGGCCTGGGCGAAGTCGGTGGCGGCCTTCGGTCCGGCGTCGGGTTGAGGTTCCCCCGCTGCGCGGGGGTGGCTGACTGGCTGGTCAGGGCGGGGTGACGTGGTTTCAGGTTCACTTGTTCGGCTGCTGCTCGGCTGGCGTAGTGCTTCTCCTCGTATTCGATCGGGCTGAGGTAGCTGAGCCACTTCTGGATTCTGTGGGGGTTGTAGAAGCCGTCGAGTCGATGTACTCGAAGAGCGCGAGTTAGCTTCAGCCCTGGTGGCGAAGACCCGGCCGCGGATGCACACGGTCTTGATCACCATCCACAGGTTCTCCGCCAGGGCATTGTCGAACGAGTCGCCGACCGAGCCCATGGATGCTTGGACCTCGGCTCTGACCAGGCGTGTTGTGAGCTTCACGGACGTGTATTGGGCTGGCACCTGCGCAAGGTCATGGCGGACAGCGGGAGGGCTATCGTGAGACACGGTCGTGCGTGGATAACGCCTTCGACCGCGCCGTAGTCCTCGGCGACATCCGCCGGGCCGGGAAGAAGCCGCAGCACCTGGAACCCCTCCCCAACAGGGCGATCGACCACACCGGTGCCGGGGAGGCTACACGTCCGGAGGCGTCCCGATGGCGAATCGGTGGATCACCACGGACGATGGTGCTCGGACCCACGGCGCGGCAGCAGGTCTCCTGGGGCCGCGCCGCACACCTGCGCTGCACGACAGCCGGTCTCAGGAGGTGATCGGGTGCGGACTCCCTCCAGGCCCCACCCCGGCTTGCGCCCGAAAGCGGTACGGCCCTCGCTGCGAACCTGGCAGTCACGCGTGTCCTTCGCGGTCGTGCTGCTGACCCTGATCCTGACGACGGCGCTGCTGGCCCGGTTCGGCGCCGAGGACTTCGCCCATGCGCTGACCTTCCCGGGCCGGATCACCGGTGCCGTCCTTCTCGCGGTCGCGCTCACCACCCTGCTGGGCGCCGCCGGGGTGCTGGACCACTGGATCCGGCACTCCTTCCCGTACTCCGGCCTGTTCGCTCTGATCGGCGCGTTCGCGGCCCTGCTGACCAACGTCCTGGTTCTGGTCGAGACGTTGAAGGACGGCAATTCAAAGTGGTATCCGGCGCTGTTCGCCGCGCTCTCGGCGGGTTCGGCCTGGGCCGTTCTCACGGTGTGGCGGACGACGGTCCTGATCCCCGCTCCGAAGCGGGTGGCCGCCGCGGTGATCGTCTCCTCGATCATCGCGGTCGCCAATTTCAGCTATCAGAACCTCTACGTGCCGTACCAGCGGAATACCGAGCCTCTGATCACTTTGTCCGTAGGAACGGCGATGCCCAGCAAGGACGGCAAGGCCTTCTCCGTACCGGTCGACATCACCATCCAGAACCACGGTTCCGTGGGTTTCTATGTGCTCGGCACCGAGTTCCACGCCATGGGGTTACGGGTGCCGCTCAGCCCTGAGGACCGGCTCCGCCAGCAGTGGCGGGTCGACACCGAGCAGTGGTCCAAATCCTCGGTGGTGAACCCGCTCTCCCGCCGGGAGGTGTACCAACCCGGCGAGCTGGTGGAGGCGAAACCGTGGATGCCCCTTGGCCAATGGATCGAGTCGAGCGGCACCTTCGCCACCCGACTGGTGGTGCAACTGCCCATGAACACGCCGTACGACCAGGTGGCGTTCTACGCCACCGCGAGCCTCGCGCGCAAGGACCGGCTCGTGCTGCAGCCGCCACTCCAGTTCGTGGGGAACTCTTGGAGTGGGGACAAGATCTCCCCACAGGTGAAGCAGGACCAGCAAAGGGGCCTCGACTCCCTCATCTACCATGCCAGGGTGCACGAGAACAACGCGCTCGACGAGCACACGAGGGACGCGCGTTTCGTCACCGTCTACTGGAAGTTCGGCCCGCAGGGCGTGCACGTGACGACGACCGTCGCGCGCAAGGGAGAGGAGAACCGCGTCCTCCCACAGGCGGAACAACTCGAGCTGGTGAGCCGCTACGGCCTCGTCGACCTCGTCGCGGGCCCGCATGTGCGGAGCCTGTGGGACATCAAGAGCCAGCGATGAGCCGCTTCAGCCAGGCCACCAGGACGAGCGAGCTGTTCACACGGTCCCATGAGTACGAGTCTCCCGTGCCGAGCCGGGCCTCCCCCACCGCCCGGCGCAGAGTCTCCACGTCGAACATCTCCGGAACCAGCGGATGCCTGGCGGAACGGCACAGGGCGACGCGCTACCGCAACGGGCTGCCACCGCCTACGTGCGCGGTCTGCTCGTCACCGCCTGCGCCCTGGAAGACCTGCCGCCCGTGGTCATCGCCGACCTGCTCGGTATCCACCCCAAAACAACGGACGCGGGCGCCCGGTGCGGGGAGCCCTCCGAGACAGGGGATCCACGACGGCTGCGAGGGTGCCGGGATGTCTGCGTGCACGTCAGAGCTCTTGGAAGCGGGCGCCATACGGACGATCCTGGCACCCACGTCCCTTCTAGCGTCGGGTGATTCAAAATCACCTTGCTTCCCCATGGCTGCCGATGAGCGCCACACAGGGCAAACGTTCCTCTGAATCGGCGGAGGGCCAGTGCGGCGGATCAAGGTGCCCCGCACCGGCCCCGCCACCTGACGAATACTGCAACTCTCGATTACCGGCACTTCACCAGTAGCACGCGGACACCGTGGAATGGTGGTGGCGTTCACAGGGCCGCGGCGCAGACCGCACCGCGGCCCTGGCCTTCGGGGACGAGGACGGACCCGCCCGTTTGTCAGCGAGGCTGAAGCCTGTTCTTGCAGTACGGGTCGGTGAGGCGCTGGGTGGCACGACGGTGGTCGCGGAACGGCAGGCCGGGGGCGACCCGTAAACGCGGGTGGAGACGGACCTGGCGGTGGAGGTGTTGGCCGGGTCCGGCCGTCACGGGACGCTGGCCGGACCCGGATGCGATGACTTCAGGAATGCCGGATCAGGGGGCGACCTCGTACTTCATGACCGTGTTGCAGCCCTCGGACAGCTTCTCCAGCGTGGCCCGTTCCTTGTCGTCCGCGGTCAGCTTCCACCGGAGCTTTGTGGCGGTCCAGTCAGCGAGGTAGGTGCACTTCGCGGACTCGGCCGGCGGCATCCACTCCGACGGGTCCTTGTCCGCCTTGGACCGGTTCGTCTTCGCGGTGACCGCGACGAGGCTGCGTTCGGCGCCAAGGTCATTCGCGTACCGCATGCGCCGGTCGGCATCCCATGCCGAGGCCCCGCTGTCCCACGCCTCCGCCAAGGGCACAATGTGGTCGATATCGAGCTTGCCTGCAGCGGTGACCGTGACCTCGTCGTAGTACGACCGCCACTCGCCTCCCGTCAGCGCGCATCGCGCCCCCTGTTCCGGCGCCGTGACCGTCTCCGCAAGCAAAACCTCGTTGCGCGTCGAGCAGCTGTCGCCGTCCTCACCCACGCCCTCCTCCAGCTCACTGCCGACCAGGGCATCCCGCTGTACTACGCGGGCGGCCTCGACGCCGCAGGCATTCAGATCGCCGCCACCGTGCGGCAGCTGTACGGAGCCGAGCTCATCGCCATGGACGCCGACCTCGTCCACACCGCGGGCAGCATTCCCTCCGCCATCCCCCTCAGCGTCCTGCCCGAGACATGCGACCCCACCCTCGCCGACGTCCTCCGCGCGGGCGGACGGGCGATCTACCAGGAACACGATGCTGCACTCGCACGCTTGCTCACCCCTCCCTGCGGGACGAGAGAGGTACCGACCGACCCGTGACTGGGAGTTGGAGGGGCAGCAGGGGCGGGCGAAGCGGCCATCGAGAAGAGCGGGGCATAGTTCCGAGCCACGTTCGGACCGGTTCGAAGAGTTGAAATAGCCCTCACGGCCGTCTACGGGTCAACGATCACCTGCCGGTTGACCCGTGAGGGCAGCCGCCTGCCTCTCGCGGTGTTCGGGGGGTCGGGGGTGTTTAAGCACAGCCGTGTGCTGGCGGGGTCCGGGCGGCGTCCGGGGGGTTCTGCGGTGCGGCGGGTGCGAGGCAGGTCAGCGGGCCGGCCGGTACGGTCCCCGGCTTTCCGCCCCCAACATCCGCGGGCGAACGAGCACTGCATGGGGGACCCCGCCACGTCCCACACCTGCACGTACTGACGATGTTTCACATCTGCCAGGCCCGCGCCCACTCCACTGCCCAGGAGCCCGCCGACGTTTACTGGGGCGATGGGACGGGGGCGGCGCAGCGGCCGAGCCGTTGGGAACCGCCATGCAGTCCAGGTGGGACCGGCCGCCCGAGCCGCCTTTCAACTGACGACACCAAGCCCCGCGCAGGGGGTATCGCGGAGCCCGGCAAGGGATCACGCGGGGCGTGCCGGCTGTTCACCGATCGCGGCATCGACGGCATCCTGGACGCGTTGGAGCTTGGCGAGGAAATTCTCGTCGTCGGAGGGGAAGGCGAGGGCGGCCAGTGTGGTCCTTCGTCGGGCCAGCGACTTCTCCAGCCACGCCTGCCACTCCGGCGTGGCCTCCGCCCGCCCGACGGTGCCAGGCGACCACAGGCGCTGCGGCCCGCCAGCCGAACTGAAGTGCGGGTTCACGCGGGTCCTCTCCGGAGCGGGCAGGAAGTCACGGATCGCCGTGTCCGTCCACCCCCGCGTGCGCAGGATCGGCACGCTGACCCAGTTGACGGCGCGCGGCGCGCGTGATGCGGGCGCGGGATGATGCGGTGGTGCGGGTGCTGCCCGCCACGCGGTCTCCTCCTGCTCCGCCACCGCCTTCTGCTGGGCCCGCTCCTCCCCGGCGAGGCGGTACTCCCGGTAGGCATCAGCGAGCCACTCGGGCCGGGGCTGCTCCCTGCGTACCTTCCGTACCCAGGGCGCTGTCACGTTGTTGAGTGTGTGCGTGCCTGACGGTGTGTCGGGTGTGGTGGGGCCGGGTTCCGGCTCTGTGCTCAGGCCGCGGCAGGCAGGCCGGCGACGCCGGTGATCTGATCCCGGATAGCGAAGCGGGTGGTCATCTCGGTGCGGTAGTGGGCGGCGGTCATCAGGTGGCGGCGGGGCCTGAAGTGGGGTGAGATACCGCTGAACGCGGCCAGGAACTGCTGGGCTCCGCCGATGCTACGGAAGCCTTTCATGGCGCGTTCGCGCTGCCGGGTGGGCTGATGACTGTTCTCGGCCCGATTGTTCGGGCCCTTGTGGGAACGGTGCTCGACGGAGGGCATGACCTCGCGGTGGGCCGCGCCGTAGGAGCGGAGCTTGTCGGTGATGATCACCCGCGGCACCGAGCAGGTATTCCTGAGCAGTTTGCGGAAGAAGCGCCGGGCTGAGGCCTTGTCCCTTCGGCTCTGGACCAGGATGTCGAGCACGTTGCCGTCGGCGTCGACGGCCCGCCACAAGTACTTCAGCTCACCGTTGATCTTCACGAAGACCTCGTCCAGGTGC
>NZ_JBSFET010000155.1:0-7608 GCF_053594575.1 Streptomyces sp. NPDC001880 | reverse complement strand
CGGCACCGGATGACCGCCCCCGACCACCGCACCGAGATGACCGTCCGCTTCGTGATCTGGGACCAGATCACCGGCACCACCGCCCCGCCCACCGCAGCGTGACCCAGGCCCCCGCCCGACCCCCACACGCCCTGACGCGCCCTCAATCGATCAACACCCCACCAACGTGACAACGCCTTCCATCGCATGGTCCAGCCGGTGGGGGGCCAGCCTCATGACGGCCATGTAGACACATTTGAGCGCCGTGGCCTCGTTCGGGATGTGCCCTTGAGCCCGTACAGCCTTGCGTATGCGGGCGTTCACATCAATGCCGCGTTGGTCGTGCAGACAATCCGTCGGATCTCCATGTCGAACTGAAGGAAGGGAACGAACTCGGCCTGGGCATAGTCTGTCTGGACATACTCGTGCCGTAGACCTCGGCCAGGTGAGCGGAGATATCACTGTGCGTCAGGTCCCGTGTGGACAGGGAAAGCACCATCTCGGCCACACCAGTCAGCTGCCGCTGACGCTTCTTGACGATCTGGCGGCTCAAAGCTGCCCTCCCGATCTCGCGGGACGGCCTGCGGTCTGACACTGCACTGTGCTGCTACAAGCGACTCGTCCGACTCACCACATAGGACACGGTCTTACTTGTCCGGCCTCGCCGTCAGTACCCGTGGGGGCGCCGGTTGGGGTCGAACTGTTGGACCTTCTTGGCGAGATTGGAACCGTCGATGGCGACGCCATACCGGCTGCGGACGTACCGCATCGCGGCGGCGATGCATGCCACAGGATCGTAGATGTTCACCGAGGTACCGGGAGCGTGGCGCTGGGCGAATGTCTGCGGGATGCACTGCACGATGCCCCGGGAGCACTGGAAATGTGTGAGCGCGCCGTTCAGCCTCACGATCCGCCCATCGCCCAGATAGCCGTCCCCAAAGTCCTTGACTTTACTGAAGCCGGGAGGTGTTTTGGCGTTGGAGTCCCACAGATTGCAGGCGTTGGGGTTGCCGGACGACTCGCGCGCGACGGCTGTCTTGAAGCCCTTCACCCAGTAGTTGCTCGCCTGGACTCCGGCTGCCGTACTTGCCTGCCTGATCCAGTCCTCCAGTGTGCCCTCGGGTGTGTACCGATGGAACGTCACCTGCTTCGGGTCGAGCTGCCCCCTGGCATCGACGCCGGTACTACCCGTCGTCCCGTCCACCGAGAAGCCGGTACGCACCCGGAACAGTCCGGCGCGCTGACCGAGTTCCGTCAGCGACTGCGTGCCGGGTGTCCCGACGGCGTCACTGCCGGAGAAGTGCAGCACCGTACGACGAAACTCGTCGTAGAGGGTCTGAGTGGCGGTCTCGAAGATCCCGCGTTCGTCGGCCGCGTTCGTGTGCATGACCCTCGCGAGCCCGTCCTGCACCAGAGCCACATCGGCCTTCGGGCTGGCGTCCCCGCCCGGCTGCGCCTGCTCCTCCTGGGCACTGTGCGTTGAGGCCCAGACTACCTGGTTCAGGTTGACCCAGGCCTGCTCTGCGGCCGGGGACGAACCCGCCCTGACGTTGAAAAGCTCTGACTGCTTGCCCAGTTCGACCAGCTCCTGCGTGCTGGGAACGCCGTGGCCGTCCGCCTCGGAGCGGCCCAGCTTCTCCGTGCGGAATCGCTCGAAGAGCTCTTGTGTCTCCGCTACGAACACGGAGTGCGGGTCGTCCGGGGCGACGCCCATGACCTTCGCCAACGCATCCTGTACGAGAGCGACATCGTCCGCCGTGGTGCCGTCGTCGTTTCTTGCGGCCTGCTCTTCGGCCGTAGGGTGAGTGGCTGCCCAGGCGAGCTGGTTCGAGGACACCCACGGCAGCGCCTCTTCAACCTCTGCCACGGGCAGTGCATCGGACTCACGGTGCGAGGCAGCGGCCATATAGGTATATCCGGGTTTGTTCTTCAAACCCGGATCGGCCGTGACAATTCCCTCAGTGAATTTCGGCAGCCCGTATCCGTAGAGATAGCCGTCCCGGCGGGCACGCTTTTTCAGGTACACTCCGTTGCCTTCGGACGAACCGTTGGCGTTGGTGTTCCCTTCGATGGTGTACGCATAAGCCGCGTCGTACTTGTAGACGAGTCCGACGTGCTGGCCTCCTGAGCTACCGAAAAACACCATCGCCCCGATCGCGGGATAATATGAGAATCTGCTGCGGCTCTTGTACCAGTTGACAGCCGTCGGGCATGAGGCGGTCACAGGTGCCAGACTCTTCACGCCGGCCTGCTGGAAGGCCCAGGACTGGAAGGTCTGACACCATGCCTGGTTCTGTGACCACTCCAGTCCGGGAACAGCGGGGGAAAACTTCTGATGGTTGTTGTAGCGGCCGTTCGAGAAACCTTCGCGGTATCCTACTTCGTGCTTCTCAATGGCGATGAGGGTGTCCGTCTGGCTCATCGTTTTCCATCTCCTTTCCCGCAGTCTGCGGGCCCAGAGAACGAAGGAACACTACGGGAATTCGGCCACCGGTCACTAGGCCGGCGCGGCCGTTATTGAGCCGAAACGGCTACGTGATCGCGTAGCAGACCTGTGGGGCCTTGAAGTAGCCGCACACGATGCGGGGCTGGCACTGCCGTCGGCGAAGGAAGCGGCGGGTCTCGTGGGCAAGGTGGTCGGCTGATGTGGCTCTGCCTGCGTTGACGTGCCGCTTCAGGTCGGCGTTCAGCAGCTCGCGGTGCAGGCGACAGCCTGCCGCATGTCCC
The DNA here is from genome assembly GCF_053594575.1 of Streptomyces sp. NPDC001880. Lineage (NCBI taxonomy): Bacteria > Bacillati > Actinomycetota > Actinomycetes > Kitasatosporales > Streptomycetaceae > Streptomyces > Streptomyces sp. NPDC001880. The sequence goes on along the minus strand of NZ_JBSFET010000155.1, from coordinate 4,902 downwards.
CGACCTCGATCACACCCTGTCAACGAGCAGGCAATCAAGCCGTTTTGACTCATTATGTACATGTTATCGCTGGTGGTGCGGTGCCGCAGCTCATTCCTCATAGATCGCCTGTGGCTACGCCTATGGCCTCGCGCTTTCGCGCGCCCAGCAGACTGGAGGGCCTTGTCACGTTGTTGAGTGCGTGACGTTTTGATGGCACGTCGGGACGTGGTGGGCCTGCGGCCCGGGCCTGTGTCAGGCCATGATGGGCAGGTTGGCAGCGCCGGTGATCTTGTCCCAGATCGCGAAGTGGTGGTCATTTCGGTGTGGTGGTTCGAGGCGGTCATTCGGTGGCGGCTGGGTCGGAGCGGAGTAAGACGCCGCTGAACGCGGCCAGGAACCGCTGTGCTCCGCCGACGCTACAGGCGCCTTTCATCGCGCGCTCGTGTTGCCGCGTGGGCTGGTGGCTGTTCTCGTCCTGGTTGTCCAGGCCCTTATGCGAACGGGTCGGTGCCGATCACCCGCGGGACCTCACGCGTCTTTTTCCGTAGACGGCGGAAGAAGCGCCGGGCGGCGGCCTTGTCCCGCCGGTTCTGAACGAGGGTGTCCAGGACGTTGCTGCCGGCGTTGACGGCCCGCCATAGCTACTTCAGCCCCCCCTTTGATCTTCACGAACACCTCGTTCAGATGCCATTCGTCCCCGGGCCCGGCCGACGGCGGCGCAGTCCGTTCGCACAGGCCTGCCCGAACTTGGTGCACCACCGCCGGGGGTACCGATGCTGTGGAGACCGAGGTTAGGGCGACCACACCAACATCGCCGTCCCCACCCGCCATCACGCCCGCCACTCGAGCCGCCCTCTGGCCGCACTCAGATGGACATAATCAACCAGAACTCACGTGCCCAACCGGACGGAACGACAATACGCAACGTTCATGGGGGTTTCGTGCGGGGGTTCACTACCAGAATTTGCCGCCACTTCAACAATTTGTGCTTCAACTAAAAGGGAACGCCTTTGACAGACCCCTCCGTTGCGCGCCTACTGAAGAAGAGAGAGAAAAGAAGCGATTTTATCAGCGGCAGGAGGAATGCCATGACTGAAAACTCTGTTTTCAGGGGCACCGCGGCCGCCATGTGGTCGGATTTCTGAGCCGTCTGCCCCAGTCCTGAGGCGAGAGACAGGATGAACGAGGAGTTGCAGAGGCTCCGGGATACGTCGCCGATGGCCCGGCAGTTCGTGCCGAGCGGGGAGCCGCGGATGCGCGGATTCAACGACAACGTTTTTTCCCCCGAGATGTTCACGGCCGGCGCCCCTTCCGGGGTCCTCCGAAGAGCGGCTGCCGAACGTGCCCCGCTCAGGGGCACCGTCCGGGTGGTCACCGTGCTGGTGGACTTCCCCGACAAGAAGATAACCGCAAGCAAGGAGCACTTCGAGAAGCTCTTCTTCTCAGAGAGCGAGCTTCCACACGGCAGTGTGCGCGACTACTTCCGGGAGGTCAGCCATGGTCTGGTTGACATCGTCGGCGAGATCATCGGTCCCGTACGGTTGCCGCACGAACTCTCCTGGTATGCGAACGGGAACTTCGGCATCGGCAAGCCGACCGGAGAACCCCGCGCGCAGCGGGCGCCCCCGCACGCCAGGCTGACCGCGCCGAACCCCGCGACATCCCACGGCACCGACGAAGGTGGACGGCTACTGGACCGCACCGCCGTTCGGCGGGACCTCGGCGGCGGCGCCGGTGATCGCCGGCGTCTACTTGTCTCCGCGCGACGGATGCGCAGCGTGCTGACCCGCCCGCTCAACAGCAGGCCAGGGGCTCCCGGCGCTTTCATCGGGGTGATGCCCGACTGGCACAAGTTGATCGCCAACGAGTTCGTCTAGACCAGCGGAGAGAACGCACATGCCCGCAGACGAGGTACCGGTCGAGATGGCGGCCGCACTCAACGAAAACGCCTTCGGCCTGCTGCAGCTCGAGGGTGTGAACGGCATCGACGTCGGGGTCGATGACGCCGGCGAATACAGGCTGCGACTTATGGTGAACGATCCGGACGACCCACCCTTGGGGCTGCCGGACTCGATCGGGGGATTCTCGTACGTCCTCGTCGTCGGCACACCGCGACTGGAGCAGGCCGGGATTCCGGACCAGAAGACCTACGGCATGCCGGGCGTCGATCCGATCATGGGTGGAATCCAGCTCGGGCCCGCGGCGATCGTGGGTGGAGACGTGCACGCGGGCACGCTCGGTTGCGTCTTCCGCGACCCGGCCGGGTTGCCGGTCGCGGTCAGCAACGCACACGTCATCTGCGGCGCGGTCGGTGATCCGATCCAGCAGCCGGCACCGCAGACCGACCCGGCACCGACGATCGAACGGCTCGGCTCGCTGCGGCAGTGTCTGGCGCCCGACATCCCGTCGCTGTTCCCCGGTGGTCTGGTCTCCGGCTTCTTCGACGCCGCGCTGTGCTCGGTCGACGGCGGGCGCACGGCGGAGGTCGGGCGGATCGCCGACATCGGTATCGCGACGGCCATCTCGTCGCCGCGGATCGGTTCGGTCGTGCGCAAACGCGGGTACCGCACCGGGGTGTCGCACGGGGTGGTCGAGGGCACGCTCGGCGCCTACGCGGCGCACAACCACGACGGCAGCGAGCGCTGGATACTGCTCGGACAGGTGTCGGTCGTGATGATCCCCGACCTCGGGCTGAATCCGCAGGGAGTGTGGTCGCGGTCGGGGGACTCCGGGTCGGTGGTGGTGAACGAGAGCAACGAGATCGTCGCCCTGCACTGGGGTGGCGACGGGATGCGCGGCTACGCAACGGATTTCGCCGCGATCGCGGTCGCGTTCGGGCTCGGGCTGTAGGCGGGCACCGTGGCGATCTTCGGCAAGCCCGGGGCCAGTTACCTGCATCCCGGCCGGCTCGACATCTTCGTCCGCTCCCGCGAGGCCACGCTGGTGCACCTGTGGCTCGCCGACGGTGTACCCGGCGCCCTCGACCTGGGCGGCCGGGTGGACCGGTTCGCCGAGCCGGTTGCCGTTCACCGGGAACCGCAGGGCTCGACGTGTTCGCGGTCTGGGGAATGGCATGCACCGGTGCTGTTGCCGCGCAGCGAAACCCTGGAGTCCGGCATGGCCTCGGTCGCGGCGATCGCCTGGACCGACGACCACGGATTCGTCCGGCAGGATGTGTACGGCCGACTGGGAGACGGCACCCTCCGGCATTGGGGGTACGGCTATTTCGCCGGCCCCGATCCGACCCGGTGGTGGGGGCCGGATCCCATCCGCCCGGAGCGGCTGCCGTTCGAGGCCGCAGTGGCGGCGCGCGGGCCCGACATCATCTTCCGAGACGAGGACGGGCGGCTGCACCAGTGGATCTGGCAACACCGGGAACGCCGCTGGGACGGCTTCTCGCCGCTCACAACCGGCTGGCACGCTGATCCAGTCATCGTCGAGCGCACCGGCGGCCCGCCGGGTATCGACTTGGTTGCCCAGGTCGAGGCGGACAAGGTGCGGGGGGCGCGATCGTCAGCTCCATGCATTCTCCCCCTGTATCTGACAAGCTGTTGTCTTTCCGATCGTGCGGTCGTTCTTGATCGAACAGGGAGCTGGATCGGGTGAGTTCGCCGCTGTGCGGGCATGAAGAAAGGGCCTTCTGGTGGCTCGCGGCTATCGAAGCCAGAGCGACAGGGAGGCCGTTGTTGTTGCAGTCTTGCGAGGTCCCGTTCGTTCAGTCCAGCCCGCCCACCCCAGAGTGTGACTGTCTCGCCCACAGGCACTGTCACGTTGTTGGGTGGGTGTCTGACGGCGTGACAGTGCCCGGCGAAGTCCGACGTGCCGTCGCAACAAACCACCAGACGGTTGCCCATGACAATCCTCCTCGCCGGAGCGCGGAGCGGTATACAGCAGCATCTCCAGTTTCCCACCGCACGGTTGGCCTCACCAGAAAGCGGCGGCCCACGCCTCGGCGCCGGTGCCAGCGCGCGACGACCTGCTGGGGAGGAGGAGGCACTTACCTGGCGGCATGTTCACGCTACGTTCCACTTGTCTTCGCCGAGCCACCCTTCGGGGTCGGTGAGTTCATCGGGGATGCCGAGAGTCGGTGTCACGATGGAATCACGACTGGACCGCGCGAGGACACCGTAGAGCTTGAACGTATGCACAGTGAAAGCATCGAGCTTCGATTTCAGTTCCGGCCCGACGGCCACGATGAAGGAATTGGAGCTCTCGCCTCCTTGAAGGGTCCACTCGACGATCCACAAGTAGGTTCGCTCTTCGGTGTCGTCCTTGACGATCACATGGCGATAAGCAGCGGAAGCTCGAGGAGGCGGTGCGGGAGCGCGGGGTGGCGCTCTCCGCAAACCCCGAGAACAAGACCCGCCGAGTACTCACCGCGTTGGTGGCGGCCGGATGCGGCCGCCACGCCTGACCGGCCTCCTCCGCCCACGGCAGGGCGACCCGCCGGGCCGTCACGCGATGTCCGTCACGCGGCCGGCGCCTGGGGGTCCCGGGCCGGTTTGCCAGCTGTGTTGTTCGGCCCGCCCACCGAGTTCAGGACGTTCTGCGGTGCTGTCACGTTGTGGAGCGTGTGAGTGCCTGACGGTGTGTCGGGTGGGTGGTGGGGCCGGGTTCCGGCTCCGGGCTCAGGCCGCGGCAGGCAGGGCGGTCGCGCCGGTGATCTGGTCCCAGATCGCGAAGCGGATGGCCATCTCGGCGCGGTAGTGGGCGGCGGTCATCAGGTGGCGGCGAGGCCTGAAGTGGGGTGAGATGCCGCTGAAGGCGGACAGGAATTCTTGTACGGCGCCGGCGGAGCGGAAGCCCTTCATCGCCCGTTCGCGCTGCCGGGTGGGCTGGTGCGAGTTCTCCGCCCGATTGTTCAGACCCTTGTGGGAACGGTGTTCGACGGAGGGCATCACCTCGCGGTGGGCCGCGCCG
>NZ_JBSFET010000154.1:0-8105 GCF_053594575.1 Streptomyces sp. NPDC001880 | reverse complement strand
GCTGCCGCAGCCGTTGTTGCTGCCTTCTCCGCAGCCTTGGCCTGAGCGTGGCCCCCACGGGCCTGGATCCAGGCTCCGGCGAAAGCGAGCACGATGGGAAAGAGCCAGACTATGAGCGCCTGGTGCTCCTCAAGGAAGTCAGTCACGCACAGATCTTCCCCTGCAGAAGAGCACCGCCTGCTCCCTCTGCCGGAACTGCTGTTCCTCAGCGTCGCCGAACACCGAGCCTCCCACCCCACCGCCCTCGCCCGTTCACGGCTCTCGTCGTCCTTGACCACGTTGTCCACGGCGTCGAATGGTTCGCCGACGACGCCGTCCTCCTCAACCGGACCGGCGACTCTCTCGGGGGCGACGCGTGACCGCCACGGCGATCGCGCCGCCGCAGCCCGCTACACCACCCGCCGCCTCAAGACAAAGAGCAGGCAATCGGCTCCTGCATCTGACGTCCTAGGGAATCCGCGTGCGGTCGGCGGGCAGCGGCCATTCGAGGTGACCTTCCTCCGCCGATCAGCTGGATCTCCTCGGCGCCGAGTGCGACGGCCTGGTCGATGGTGCGGAACCAGTCGCCATCGTTCATGCTGCCGTGGCCCCGCGTCGGCCCCGAGCCGGCGTAGCACAGCGACGGGCAGGAGAGCTGGCACCGGCCGGCGATCTCCCAATCGGTGACGCTGTGTTGAAAGACGCCTACCGAGTGCTGATCGCGCGGCATACTGCGGAGGTGACCGTGACACCAGCCCGCCTGGACCTGCCTGCCTGCCGACGCCGCCACGCGCGGCTGATCGCAGCCCTGACCACGCTGATCGGCGCCTGCGCCGACGCGGCGAACGCGGTGTACCAGCCGATCGCCGACGCCCCGTCCGAGCAGGAGGCCGTGGGCGTATCCCTCTTGCCGTGCATCCAGGTCAGCCTCGCTTCCGCCATGCTGCTGGACCAGGCCCGCGCCGAGGACGATGCCCGGTGGCCAACCGCCGTGGCACGGGAGCAGGAGGAAGCCCGGCGGACCTACGCCGCGCGGTGCGCTGTGGCGGAGGCCCAGGAAATCGCAGCCCCGGCCGACCCGCCTGGCGAGCGTGGCGTACCGCTGCCGACGGTGCACCAGTCCGCCGCGATGGACCTGGCGAGCGCCGGCGCCGAGTTCGTCGCACAGTGGCGGCACGATCCGGAAGCAGCGGTCGTCCTGCTGCATGAGCTGACGGCCACCGGAGAACTTGCCGTGGACGAGGTCCTCGACGAGGCGGTCGACTCCGCAGTGCTGACCGGATTGCTGGTGCTGCAGCAGGCGCGCGCCAAGTCCGATCCGAGCATGGCGACGGAGTTCTGCCTGAGCGCCATCCCTCACATCACGCTCGCGGTCACCCTGGCCAGCGCCGATTTGGATTGATTGAGATCAGTTGGTCCCGACCCTGGCCAACGCCGCCTCCGTTCGCTCCTCGTGGACGGCGGCGGCGGACGCGATCCGCCTTGAGCCCGGCGCCGACGTCACCGCCAGCCAGTGGCGGCCGGGTGATCCGGAGGTCCTGGTCGTGCTGGACGCTCGAAGGCACTCTCTTGTCCGCGCCCCGCGGCGGGGTTCCGCGGCGAGAGCAGCCTGCGCCGGGGCACTCCGCACGTTGCTGCTGGGCCTCTTCGAACGCCCGGAGCGCAAGGCGCGCGGGTTCCAGGAATCCTGGGCGCCAGGGGACGGGAACCCGTACGCGAGTCCCCGAATCATAGGGCCATGCGTACCGGTTAACGGACAGGCGGGGACGGGCCCGGTCCTGCGGACGCAGCGGCCGCACTCGTCCACGTGCGTCCTGCCGCCGCTGAGCTGCCCGCGCTTCGCGTCGCCCAGGGGTGCGGGCTTGTGGTGCGGCAACGCCGCCGGCAGAAGAGCACCTCGGCCAAGGGGCACCTGCCGGATACCCCGTCCCGGCAAAGGCGATGCTCCCTACAGTGCTCCCATGGCCTATGACGAAGAGACCGGGACCATCCGAGACGTGTTCGTGGTGGAACGCCCGGCTGGGACGCGGAACCAAGAGGCTCACAACGACCGCGACTGGAAGGCCTGTCCGACTACGCTGTCCCCATGTCCTTCATACCGGCCCGCTTCCGCGAAGCCGAGACCGACCACCCGGCCATCGCACAATGGTGCTCCACCATCCTGTCCGGAGACACCGCCCGCCTCCTGCTCCTGGGCCCGCACTGGTCCGGCAAAACACACACCGCCTACGCCGCGCTGCGCCGCCTGACGGCCGCCGGATACCGCGAAACGGACATCACCGTCCATCAAGCCCACGACCTCAAAAGCACCTACCAGCCCGGCATGATCGAGAACACCAACGCGGTCACAGTCATCGACGACCTGACGCTCTCCGTCGACCTCGTACGTGAGGCGACGCTGCCGCTGGAAACGGACTCTGCAGATGTCCAGGCGACGATGGCGTTGGAGGCCGGGGCCCTGGCGGACGCCGTCGCTCGCCTGAGCGTGCTGCCACGGCGCTCCTGGCTCTTGATCGCCTCAAGCACCGAACGGCTCGTCGAAGCAGTCGGCCAGGAGACCACCGACCGCCTTCTCGCTGTAGCCGAGCTGGCCGAACTGCAGCAACGACCCCGGCCCGCCCGGCGCTGGTAGCAGTCGGGCGGAGACAGGAAGCACGGCCCCGACCATGGCATCGTGCGGGGCATCGCTGCCGTCCCTGCCCTCGATCGCCCACGCGGCTGGGTACCGATGCTGAACGGCCGGGCTCCGGCCGCTCGGCGTCATGCCGTGCGGGGCCGTATTCAGGGCCGTGCGGCGGTGAACCGCGAGACCCTCCCCGCCTTAGAGCTGGTGACGCACACAGATGAGGCTGCGCAGACCGCTGAGGCGCGGCCGTGCCAGCACGGTGGCCAGCCGGCCTGTCCCGGTCAGGACCATCGGAATACGAGCCCCGCCCGCGGCCTTCCAGATCCCGCCGACAGTTTCCAGGGCCTCGGTGCGCCACTGGTGGGCGTCGTGGAGGACGAGTACGGGCCGGGTACGGCGGGTGAGTACGCGGTCGACGTGGCGGAGAGCCTCTTCGGTATGCCGGGGCCGGGCGCCTGGTCTTCACATCAACCCCCGGTCTCAGCCGGCTAATACCGCTCTTCCCCGGGCCGCATGAGCCAGCTGATGGCACCGAGAACGAGGCACGATTCCTGGACCGCTGGCGGACACAGTCGTGGACGGTCGAAGTACGCGTCAGCTGACCCGAAGACCGACCGCCAGCGTCAGTTCAAGGACCCGGTGTGGCGATGCGAGATCCGGAAACAGCTCCCGCAGCTGCGACATCCGGTACCGGACCGTCTGGGGATGGACGAACAACGCCGCCGCCACCTCGTCCCGCCTGCCCTGGTGGAGCAGCCACGCCCGCAACGTCTCCTCCAGCCGCCGTGCGGTCGCGACAGGCAAGGTCCGCAACGGTGCGAGAGCTCGGGCACGCAGGTCTGCGAACGCGTCCACGTCGGCGCTCAGGACCAGCTCGGGCAGGTGGTCCTCGGTGTCGCGAATATCAGAGGAGAGGGAGCGCGCGCGTACGGCTCGTGCGTACGAGGCGGACGCACGAGTCCATGGCCGGGCCGGGCCGACCACGGAGGTGCGGTCGGTTAGCTGCCGCAAGAGATGTGATCGGTCGGCATCGGGGACGAACAGCACACCGGTGGCGTCCGGCAGATCGTCGAGGACGAGGGTGCTCGGGTCGAGCGCGCGGTAGGCAGGTCGGGCCTGGGCGGCGGGCAGCAGAACCGCGGTCAGCGAAACCGGAGGCTGCCACCCGGCCCGTTGAACAGAGGCCAGCAGCACGTCCGGGCTCGCGCCGGCGAGGAGGTCGCGGGCCAGGTGTTCCAGGTGGCGCTCGTGGGCCCTGCCCCGGGCGGCCAGTTCGTCGGCGTGGCCCGCGGCGCTCGCGGCGGAGAGCTCGTCGATGTAGGCGAAGGTCAGCTCGGCGAACTTGGCGACCTCGGCGGCGGGCAGACCTGCGGGTACGGCACCCGCTGCTAGGCATCGCCAGGCCACGCGGGCGCCGACGCGGTAGGCGCTGAGCAGGGCGTCCATCGAACGGCCGTCGCGCACCTCACCGCGGCCCAGCTCGTAGGCTGCGTCACCGGCGTCGCCGCCTGTGGCGTTCCCGCTCGCGAGGTCCAGGTAGTGCCCCAGGGCGGTGCGGACGGCTCGGCGGATGGTGCCGCCCATGCGGCCCGAAAGGGCGTTGGCGTAGGGAGGGACCTCGTCGATGATCGCCTGGACGACCTCGTCGGCGGTGGTCTTCAGCGCGGCCCGAAGTGCGGTGACCGTCGTCTCATCCAGGGCCAGTTCGCTGGCCCTCCGGATTGCATGGCTCACGTTTTTGTTCCCTGCGAACAATTCAGCCGACCAGATTTACGTCCTGCGGTCAGGACTTTACGCCTTGAGGCGCAGCAAGCTGGAGTCATGACGAGTGCAGCCCTCCGCAGCAGGGCGTGGAAACTGCTGGAGATGGTCACGACGCCGCTGCTGCCGTCGGACTACCTCGACCTGGTCAGCCCGCTGCGTGCGGGCGCTGACCTGCGTGGGCGCATCGAGGCCGTGCACCCCGAGACGGGTGACGCCGCGACCATCGTGATCAGGCCGGGACGGGGCTGGCGCGGCCACACAGCCGGTCAGTACGTGCGGATCGGGGTCGATGTCGACGGGGTGCGCCTGTGGCGTGCCTACTCCATCACCTCGCCGACAAACCGCCAGGACGGCCGCGTCACGATCACCGTGAAGGCGATCCCGGACGGCAAGGTCAGCAACCACCTGGTCCGCAGGGCGAAACCGGGCACGCTGATCCAGCTCGACCAGCCGACCGGTGACTTCGTGCTGCCGCAGGCCAACCCCGCCAAGGTGCTCTACCTGACGGCCGGCAGCGGCATCACGCCCGTGATGGGCATGCTGCGCGACATCGAGTTCGACGACGTCGTCATGGTCCACTGCGCGCCACAGCCGCAAGACGTGATCTTCCGCAACGAACTGCACGACCTGGTCGCGGACAAGAAGCTGCGGCTCACCGAGGTGCACACCGACACAGACGGCATGCTCGACATCGCCCGTCTCGACGAACTCGTGCCCGACTGGGCCGAGCGCGAGACCTGGGCTTGCGGGCCCGCGGGCCTGCTCGACGCCGCCGAAGAGCACTGGACCGAGCACGGCGTACAAGAGCGCCTGCACACCGAACGCTTCCGCCCCAGCATCGTCGTCGCCGGCGACGGCGGCGAGGTCACGTTCAGCGCCACCGGCAAGACCGTCGACGCGGACGGCGCCACGCCGTTGCTGGACATCGGCGAGGAGGCCGGCGTGCTCATGCCCTCCGGGTGCCGCATGGGCATCTGCTTCGGCTGCATCACGCCGCTCAAGGCGGGCGCCGTCCGCGACCTGCGCACCGGCGAGATCACCGAGGCCGAGCCGGGCGTCCTCATCCAGACCTGCGTGTCCGCCGCGGCGGGCCCCTGCGACATCGAACGGTAGGAGCACCTTGACCGCCATCGACCCCACCGCCCACCTGACCGCGGAGCAGATCGAGGAGCTTGGCCGCGAGCTGGACGCGATCCGCGACGAGGTGATCGCCAGCCGCGGCGAGAAAGACGCCGCCTACATCCGCAAGGTCATCTCGGCGCAGCGTAAGATCGAGCTGGTCAGCAGGGGCGTGCTGCTGTTCTCGATCTTCCCGCCCGCGTGGCTGCTCGGCACCGCCGGTCTGTCCGTGGCGAAGATCATGGACAACATGGAGATCGGCCACAACGTCCTGCACGGCCAGTGGGACTGGATGCGAGACCCGAAGATTCACTCCACCACCTGGGAGTGGGATCACGTCTCGCCGTCCGAGCAGTGGAAGCACTCGCACAACGAGCTGCACCACACGTACACCAACATGATCGGCAAGGACAACGACCTCGGCTACGGCATCATGCGCGTCGACGAGGACCAGAAGTGGCACCCGTTCCACCTCGGCCAGCCGCTGTGGAACTTCATCAACGCCTGCTTCTTCGAGTACGGCATCGCAGCGTACGACCTGGAGCTCGGCAAGAACCTGCACAAGCGCCGCCGCAAGAACCCGGAGTTCCGCGCGCGGGCCAAGGCCGTGGGCCGCAAGATCCGCAAGCAGGTGCTCAAGGACTACGTGATCCACCCGCTGCTGTCGGGCCCGTCATTCCTCACCACGCTCGCCGCCACGTTCACCGCGAACCTGGTCCGCAACATCTGGTCCCACTCGGTGATCATGTGCGGGCACTTCCCCGAGGGCGTGCAGGTCTTCGAGCGCCGGTCGATCAATGGCGAGACGCGCGGCCAGTGGTACCTGCGCCAGATGATGGGCTCGGCGAACATCAGCGGCAGCAGGGCCATGCACTTCATGACCGGCAACCTGTCGCACCAGATCGAGCACCACCTGTTCCCGGACCTGCCGAGCAACCGGTACGCCGAGGTCGCGGTGAAGGTGCGCGCACTGTTCGAAAAGTACGAGTTGGAGTACGTCACCGGGCCGCTGCCCAAGCAGGTGTTCTCCGCGTGGCGCAAGGTCTTCCGGCTCTCGCTGCCGAACAAGAAGCCCAAGGTCAAGACGCCGGACCGCGAGCAGGAGCTCATCGCGGCCTGATTCCCGGTATTGGTTCAGATCTTTCGGCCGTACCGGCGGCACCGCTGGGTTCGGTGAGATCCGTTGCGGACGGTGGGCGGCCGCGACATCAGACCGTACGACACGGGATCCGGGCAGTCCGGTGTCCGGCTGCGCTGCCTGGACGTGCGCCAGGAGCTCAGCACACTGCCCCCGGCGAGGTGTTGTAGTGCGCTGACCTGCCGTGGTCGGGCCGGTAGTCGGGTGCGTACGCGCACTCGGTTGCCGACGGGCGGGCTGGGTGGAAGGCATGGGCTGTGACGTCGTGGACACTGCCGGAACCGATGCTCGCCGCCCCTGTGTCCGACCCTGCGCTGCTGCCGGGGTGGGCGGGTGAGCCGAAGTAAGACAGGTGGCAGGCCCTGGTTGCGGCAGTCCTTCCGGCAACATTCAACGCGTCACAGGGAGGGAGGCCACGGTGCCGCCCTGGCCTAGAGCTTCGCGCAGGGTGGCGTTCTCCGCTTCGAGTTCGGCGTTCCGCAGGCTCAGCGTCTGGATGTGGTTGGCGTAGGCGGCGATGGTGGCGCGTGCCTCCCGCTGCTCGGCCGCGTGTTGGGAGCGCAGCGTGCGGTCCGCCTTCTTGAGGCGGGCGATGTCCGCCGTCAGGGTGCCGGTCTGCGGTCGGGGCGCGTCCGGTGTCCGGAGCAGTCCGGTGATGATCTTCGCCAGGGGTGAACGGTAGTAGGTGGCGCGCGAGATAGCCGCTTCCGTGCACAGCGTGGAGACGGACAGGGCGCCGCTGGTGTGTTCGGGGTTGCCGGTCACGATCCGCTCGAAGGCGTGCACGACAGCCTGGTCGGTGCCCGGCCGTACGGGAATGCCGGCGTGTTCGAGGGCGTGCCGCAGCCGCAGTGCGGCGGGGTCATTCATGCGTCGGGGCTTTCGGTGGAGGTGAGTTCTGCGATGGCGTGGTCGAGTTCGGCGATGTGGGTGGTCAGCGCGGCGGTTTGGAGGCGGGACAGTTCCGCCGGGGCGTCGAGCGGGCGCTGGGCCTGGGCACGGGCGGTGGTCAAGCGGGGCAGGTGGACGCTGGAGCGGCGGGCATTGGGACAGGTCAGGCACATGGTCAGCAGTGGCAGGGGCCGACCCGTGTGCTGGGCCCGCTTCGCGCAGCTCCTGGAACTCAGCACCACCGTGTCCACCCACCCCTTCTGGGACTCCGTCGAAGCCGACGACCGCGTCGCGGCCCGCATGGTGCTCAAGCACGCCCACGAGCCGGCCGAGGACGAGGCGTAGCCATGCCCAGCGGCGGCATATCCGACCTGGACAAGAACCGGGTACTGGAGCAGTGGCTGGAGTGGCAGCTGCGGCAGGTGCGGGGCCGGATCCGGGAACTGGAGATCAAGGAGCAGCAGGAGCGGCGGCGTCGGGAGCAGGCGCACGCCGCGCTGCGGTGGAAGATCCAGCCACAGCGGTCATCGTCGGCAGCTCTGGTGCACCGCGGGGACTGTGCCCTGTGCCCTGTATCCGGTCGAGGGC
>NZ_JBSFET010000153.1:0-8179 GCF_053594575.1 Streptomyces sp. NPDC001880 | reverse complement strand
CCCTCTCCCCCCCCCCCCCCCCCTCCCTCTCGGTGCCCCCCGCCGGCGGCCCCCCCCACTCAACCCGCCCCCGCCCCCGGCCGGCGGGCGCGCGCCCGCCGGCCGGGTGGTCTTTAAGGAGGTTCTCATCCGGGCCGCCTAGCGTGCGGAAAATGAACCCCACGACTTCCGCGAACCCCACCGACCCCACTGCCCCCTCGGCATCCGATGCCGAGGAGACCGCGACCGAGGACGCCGCGTACGACATGGTCAAAAAGGACAAAGTCGCGGGCGAGGTCGACGGAGCCGATGAAACCGACGGAGCCGACGGAGACGACGAAGCAGGGGAAGCACTCGCGGAGGCCGAGGACCTGGAGCCGGACGGCCTCGACGACTCCGGCAAGCAGTCCTCCGGCCTCGGCGCGGCGGCCGCCGTGGCCGCGGCCGGTCTCGGTGTCGTCGCGCTCACCGGATCCTGGACCGGCAAGATCGTTGCCGAGCGCGAGACCCTGATCGGCCAGATCAATAGTTCGGTCGGTGGCAGCACCGCCCAGAAGATCGCCGAGATCTACGGCGACGCCTGGCACTCCACCGCCCTGGTCAACGGACTCTTCGCGCTGCTCGCCGTGCTGGTCGGAGTCTTCGCCCTGGTCCGCCCGGCCTTCGGCGCTCCCTCCGCGCACCCGCAGCCCGGCTGGGTGCGCGCCGTCGCGACCGCCGGTATCGCGCTCGGTGTCCTCGGCGTGGTGCTCTCCCTGGGCATGTACTTCGACCTCATCGTGCCGCTGCCGACGATAGGTGCCGCCGGCTGACCGACCGGGGACACCGGGGCCGGGACCGGCGGCCGAACCCGGCCCCGCCCGGGTCGTTCAGGCCGGGGCGTCGGGGGCGTCGGGGGCGTCGGGGTCCTGATCGGGCCCCCGGTCGGCGTCGGCGTCGGGCGCCCTGACGATCACTTTTCCGGAGGCCAGGTCTATCGGCCCGCGCCCCGGGTCACCGACGCCGAGATCCTCCCGGGTCAGCTCCAGCCGCTTCTGCTCCTCGGCGGTGTGCTTGCGGCCCGGCGCGAAGAGTTCCTCGAAGAAGTTGAACACCGGCCGCACGCCCTTCCGCCTGCTGTAGCCGCTACCGCACCGCCAGTTCCAGGATCCTGTCGTCTCCCGGCTTGGGGGTGCCACGGCTGTCCGTATTGCTCGTGACGAGCCAGAGCTTGTCGCCGCCTGCGGCGAGCACGGTACGCAGACGGCCGTACTTCCCTTGCAGGAACGACTGCGGGGCCGCGAGAGGTTCCCTCTCGCGGCTGCCGGACAAAGGAATCCGCCAGAGCCTCTCCCCGCGCAGGCCGGCCATCCAGATCGAACCCTTGACGAAGGCGATTCCGCTCGGGGACGCCTCGGACGTCTTCCACTGGGCCACGGGATCGATGAAACCCTTCCGCCCCGCCCTGCCCTCGGCCTCCGGCCAGCCGTAGTTCCCGTCCGGCACGATCCGGTTCAGTTCGTCCCAGGTGTCCTTCCCGAATTCGGACGCCCACAGCTGCTGCTGACCGTCCCAGGCCAGCCCCTGCACATTGCGGTGGCCGTACGAATAGACCACGGAGTCGGCCGCCGGATTGCCGTGCAGCGGCTCCCCGTCCGGGGTCATCCGCAGGATCTTGCCGGCCAGTGACTTCTTGTCCTGGGCGAGAGCGTCGTCGCCCGTCTCCCCGGTGCCCGCGTACAGCATGCGGTCCGGGCCGAAGGCGATCCGCCCGCCGTTGTGGATCGCCCCCTTGGGGATGCCGCGCAGGATCGTGTCCGGCGCGCCCAGCAGCCGGCCGGGGGTGGTGCCGTTCTCGTCGTACTGCATGCGGGCGATGCGGTTGTCGGACTCGGTCGTGAAGTACGCGTACACCAGATGGTCCGCGCCGTACGTGGGGGAGACCGCGATCCCCAGCAGTCCGCCCTCACCGGCGGGTGACACCCCGGGCACCGCGCCCAGCAGGGTCTTCTTGCCGGTCTTCCCGTCGATCCGGGTGATCGTGCCCTTGTCCCGGGAGGAGACCAGCAGATCGCCGCCGGGCAGTGCCGCCAGCCCCCAGGGCGAGTCCAGGCCCTCGGTGAGTGTCGACACCACCCGCACCGATCCCTTCGCGGGCGGCAGGGACGGCGAGGCGGACGGCTTCGGGGCGGCTGAGGAGGAATTGGTAACCGGTGGCGTCCCGCCGACCCCCGCCATGCTGCCGGAGCCGCCGTCCGAGGAGCACCCCGCGGTCAGCACCAGCGAGCCGGCGGCCAGCGCGGCCACCGTCCCGCGGCGCAGGCCACGACGGCCCCGCGGCCCGGCGGGGCCTCGTACAGATCCGAACAGAACACCGTGCACAGCACCGATCCCTTCGACGGCCACCTGACTACTCTCCTGCACCACGGCCCCGCCCGGGGTTCCCGAGGTCCGCCAATTCTGCCGACCGGTGCGCACGGGCGGGGGCGGATCTCAGTCCCAGGACCCCTGTGCCCGGGGCAGCCAGGCGATCTCCGCCAGGTCCCGCGGGGTCAGGGCCAGCCCGGCCGCCCCCGCGTTCTCCACCGCCCACTGCTCCCTCTTGGTGCCCGGCACCGGCACCACATGCGGCCCCTGCCGCAGCACCCAGGCCAGCGCCACCTGCGCGACCGTCGCCCCGTGCCGCTCGGCGATCCGCCGCAGCCCGACGACCACCGGCTGGTTCGCCGCCATCATCTCCGCCGTGAACCGGGGGTGCCGGGCGCGCAGGTCCTCCGGCTCGAAACCCTGTCCCGGCGTCAGTGTGCCCGTCAGATAACCGCTGCCCAGCGGCATCGCCGCCAGCAGCCCCACACCCCGCGCCGTGCACCACGGAAGCAGCGACTCCAGCGCCTCCGGCGACCAGACCGAGAGCTCCGCCTGCACCGCGCTCACCGGGAAGACCTGCTGCACCCGCTCCAGCTGACGGATCGTCTCGTCGTACATCCGCGAACCCGGCCGACGCGAGGCCCGCGCCCCGACCGCGCTGAGCCCGAGCGCCCGCACCTTCCCGGCGGTCACCAGCTCCGCCATCGCGCCCCAGGTCTCCTCGACGGGCACCTCGGGGTCGGCCCGGTGCAACTGGTAAAGATCGATCACATCGGTCTGGAGCCGGCGCAGCGAGGCGTCGCAGGCCCGCCGTACATAGCCCGGACGGCCATTGGCCACGATGTGCTGATCACCCACCAGCAGTCCGCACTTGGTGGAGACGAAGGCATCCGACCTGCGGCCCTTCAGTGCCCGCCCCACCAGCAGCTCATTGGTGAACGGGCCGTACATGTCGGCCGTGTCGAGCAGTTGGACGCCCGCGTCGAGCGCGGCGTGCACCGTACGCAACGCACGGTCACCGCGCTGTTGCGAGGCGCTGTACGCCCAGCTCATCGGCATGCAGCCGAGACCGACCGCCCCCACGGCGAGCGCCGCCGCACCGAGACTCCTGCGCTCCAACTCCCCGATCCTCCCCAGGCCCCGCCGTCGAACCGGGCCCATGCCCCGCCGTCCACGGGACCGCACCGCACCCCAAAGTAACCTCTGCCGCCCGCCCGGCCTCGCACGGCCTCCGCCGATTAGCCTCCCGACCATGACGAAGACTCCCGACGAGGCGAAGAACCCCGACGTGACGAAGACGCCCGACGTATGGCTGCCGTTCCCGGCCGACGAGATCGAAGGGCTCCCCGAGGGGCTCAACTACCGGTTCTGGGACGGCGAACCCGACTACCCTGCCGACCCCGCCGACTGCGCCTTCTACGCCGTGCCGTACATGAAGGGATCCGAGGTCTCGGTCCGGCCGCTCGGCGGCATGGCGGGCGTCCAGGTCGTGCAGACGCTCACCGCGGGCATCGACCATGTCGAGCCCGCGCTCGGTCTGCTGCCGGCCGGGGTGCGGCTGTGCAACGCCAAGGGGGTTCACGAGGCGTCCACCGCGGAGCTGACCCTCACACTGATCCTCTCCTCCCTGCGTGGCGTCCCCGGGTTCGTCCACGGCCAGGTCGAGGAGGAGTGGCGGTCCGGCTTCTACCCCGCGCTCGCCGACAAGTCCGTGCTGATCGTGGGGTACGGATCGATCGGCGCCGCCATCGAGGACCGGCTCGTGCCCTTCGAGTGCGCACGGGTGGCACGCGTCGCGCGCTCCGCGCGGACAACCGCACGTGGCCCCGTGCACGCGCTCGACGACCTGCCGGCGCTGCTGCCCGAGGCCGATGTCGTCGTGCTGTCCACCCCGCTGAACCCGTCCACACAGGGGCTGGTCGATGCGGAGTTCCTCGCCGCGATGCAGGACGGGGCGCTGCTCGTGAACGTCGCACGCGGCGGCGTCGTCGACACCGAGGCACTGCTGCTGGAACTCCGGTCCGGCCGGCTGCGGGCCGCCCTCGATGTCACCGACCCGGAACCACTGCCCGCAGGCCACCCGCTCTGGCACGCTCCGAACGTCCTGATCACCCCTCATGTCGGCGGCAGCACATCGGCCTTCAGGCCGCGCGCCGGGCGTCTGCTGGCCGGGCAGCTGCGCCGGTTCGCCGCGGGAGAGCCGCTGGAGAACGTGGTACGCACCATCGGCTGACCACGCTGCGGAGGCCCTCGGTCGCACACTGTTGCGGACAACTCCGCAGGTCGTCACGGAGAGTAGAGGAACTATGTCCCTCCGTGACCGGTCTGGTGTATCGTCCCGAAAGGGGCGCTGCGCCGTGGACGGGGACGGCGCCGGGGCGGACGCGACACGCGAGGGGGCGACGGGCGATGTACGGCCGATGGGTGCATGATCCGACACCGCCGGACAGCCGACAGGGGGTGGCGGGCCGCCGGGTGCGGGCGCACCCGACGACACCGGGGGCGCCCCGGTGAGCGCGCCGGCCGACGCCCTCGGCGCGCTCCTCTCCCGGAGGGCGGCCGCGGGCGGCACGTCCGCGCTGGTCTGGCAGATCCTGCTCGGCGTCGTCTGGGCCGGATATGCCGCGGGAGCGGCCTTCGGCTGGGGATCGCCGCAACTGGCGCTCGTCATGGGGGATTTCGGTCTCAGTGCGGCGGCGCTTGTCGCCGCCGTCTCCTGCTTCCGTTACGCGCGGGCCGGCAGTAGCCGGTTCCGGCCCGCCTGGCTGCTCTTCTCGCTCTCCTCGTTCATGGCCTCCGCGGGCAACGCCGTCTGGGGCTGGTACGAGGTCGTGCTCGGGCTCCCGGTGCCCACCCCCTCCCTGGCCGACGTCTTCTTCCTCTGCTTCGCGCCGCCCGCCATCGTCGGGCTGCTCGTTCTCGCCAAGCGCCCCGTCACCCGGGCCGGCTGGCTCTGTCTCGTGCTGGACTCCTGGCTGATCGGCGGATCGCTCCTCACGCTCTCCTGGAGCCTCGCCCTCGCGCACACCGCGCATCTGGTGGACGCCGAGGGCGTGAGCGTGGCCCGCGCGGCGCTCGCGCTGGCCTATCCGCTGCTCGACATCGTGCTGGTCTCCATGGTGCTGGCGCTGCACTTCCGGCGGTCCAACGTCAACCGCTCCGCGGTGAACACCGCCGTCGCCGCGCTCGCCCTGACGGTCCTGTCCGACGCCCTGTTCACCTCACCGCTGCTGCGCCAGACCTACCACTCCGGCCAGATGCTGGACGCGGGGTGGTTCGCCGGCTCGCTGCTCCTCGCGTACGCCCCCTGGGGCGCGAACAGGGCCGCTGACAACGCTTCCCCGCCGCGGAGCACGCCTCCCGCCAGCCGCCCCATCGCGGGATCGCTGGCCGCGCTGACGCCCTATCTCGCCGCCGCCGTCTGCACCCTCAGCATTCTCTACAACGCCGTCGAGGGCCGCCGGGTGGACCGCGTCGTGATCCTCACCGGCTGCACGGTGGTGCTCGCCCTGGTCGTCCGCCAGGGCATCGTGCTCGTCGACAACATCGCCCTCACCCAGGAACTGGCGCAGAAGGAGAACCACTTCCGCTCCCTGGTGCAGGGCTCCAGCGACGTCATCATGATCGCCGAGCCCACCGGTGTGCTGCGCTACGTCAGCCCCGCCGCCGCCGGGGTGTACGGGCGCGATGCCGACGACCTGGTCGGCGCCGAACTCGCCTCGATCATCCACCCCGAGGACCTGGGGCAGGTGGTGCACGAGGTGCGCCGGTTCCTCGCGGCACCGCCGAGCGAGGAGCCCACCACCCGGATCGAGTGCCGCTTCAGATCCGGTACGGGCGACTGGCTCAACGTCGAATCCACCGTCAACCGCCACCAGGGCGGACTGATCCTCAACAGCCGCGACGTGACCGAACGGGTCCGGCTGCAGGCCCAGTTGCAGCACAACGCCGAGCACGACCCGCTCACCGACCTGCCCAACCGGGCCCTGTTCACCAAGCGGGTCCATCAGGCCCTCGGAGGCCGCCGCTCCGGCGACTCCGGCACCGCCGTGTTCTTCATCGACCTGGACGGCTTCAAGGCGGTCAACGACCGCCTCGGCCACCAGGCGGGCGACGAACTCCTCGTCCAGGCCGCCCGCCGTCTCCACGAATCCGTTCGCGCGGGCGACACCGCGGCCCGTCTCGGCGGCGACGAATTCGCGACGATCATCCTCGGCGACGGCACCCGTGACCAGTCCGCCCGGGAGTGCCAGGTCCACGAGATCGCCGACCGTTTGCGCCTCACCCTTTCCCAGCCGTACCGGATCGGCGCCGGAGAGGTCCGGGTCGCCGCGTCCATCGGGGTCGCCTTCGCCGAGCCCGGCATCACCCCCAGCGACCTCATGCGCAACGCCGACCTCGCCATGTACCGCGCCAAGGCGGGCGGCAAGGACCGCGTCGAGCTGTACGCTCCGCAGATGCAGGCCGATGTGGTGCGCCGCTCCGAGCTGTCCGCCCGGCTGCGCACCGCCCTGCGCGACGGCGAGTTCGCCCTGCTGCACCAGCCCGTCGTGCACCTCACCAGCGGCAGGGTCGCCGCCGTCGCCGCCCAGGCCCGCTGGCGCTCCGCCCAGGGCATCCTGTTCACCCCGGCCGAGTTCCTCCGCGTCGCCGAGGACGGCGACCGCACCTCCGAGCTCGGCCGCTGGCTCCTCGAAGAGGCGGTCGAGCAGGCCGCCGACCGGGCCAGGGCCGGACACCCGGTCTCCGTCGCCGTGCGGCTCCCCGCCCGCCGGCTCCTCGACAAGGGGACGCCGTTCGGCTCCGTCGAGGCGCTGCTCACCCGGCACGGCCTGCCCTCCGGGGCCCTGATGATCGAGGTCGCCGACAGCGACCCCCGGATCTCCTTCGACGAACTGGAGCAGCGGCTCGTGGCCCTGCGTCGCATGGGTGTCCGCATCGCGCTCGACGGCTTCGGCAGCGGCTATGCCGCGATCAACGCCCTGCGCCGGCTCCCCATCGACGTACTGAAACTGGACCGCGGCCTCGTCGAGGGCGTGGTGGAGTCCGCCCGGCTGCACAAGATCACCAGTGGCCTGCTGCGGATCGCCTGCGACCTCGGCATGCAGTCCGTGGCCGACGGGGTCGACGTACCGGAGCAGGTCCTCGCGCTGCGCGCCATGGGCTGTACGCACGGACAGGGAATGGCCTTCTCCGGGCCGCTCGACGAGTACCGGCTGCGCCGCGCCCTGGCTCGTGGCGAGTTCCCGGTGCCCGGCAGCACCATGGCTCAGCCGGTACTGACCGGTGGCTCGGTCCCCCTCCTCAGTGGTTCACATATTGAGACGCCCGTCCCACCCACTTGACACGTCGAGTGCGTCGGAGAGAGGGTCAATGCCATGCGCACCCGAATTCTCGTACTTGGAAAGCGCGTCGGCTGAAGCAGAGTCCCGCCAGGCACTCTGCAGACCGCACCGACGCGCTCCCCTCGCTTGCCTCACGGCACGAGGGGTTTTTTGTTTTACCAGCACCAGACAAACTGTTGCAAAACACCCGCAGAATCCCTCAGCTTCGAGAAGAGAATGCCGATGACCGAGCAGGCCACCGGGGCCCACCATCCCCAGCCGCGGGCCCGTAACGGCGGACCGTCCGCCGCCACCGTCGAGCACGTCACGGGCGCGCAGTCCCTCATCCGCTCCCTCGAGGAGGTGGGGGCCGACACGGTATTCGGCATTCCCGGCGGCGCCATCCTTCCGGCGTACGACCCGATGATGGATTCCACCCGGGTCCGGCATGTGCTGGTCCGTCACGAGCAGGGCGCCGGACACGCCGCCACCGGCTATGCGCAGGCCACCGGGAAGGTCGGCGTCTGCAT
>NZ_JBSFET010000152.1:0-8200 GCF_053594575.1 Streptomyces sp. NPDC001880 | reverse complement strand
GTCCTGCAGGCTTGATCCGACGGCTTCGAGCGCCGCGTCAGGGTCGAGGATCATGAGCAGTCCTTGGCTGATCAACGGCGTCGGCGCAGGCCGACTTTTACGCACCGGAAGCGATGGATGTCGCAGTTCAGGATGTGTCGGGCCTGTGGGTCGATCAGTTGATGGACTGGCGGCTCTTTGCCGGGCAGCGTATGAGCCTGCGAGGGGACTGCGGATATGCTTCGGCGGCCCAGTGGATCGGCGGCAGAGTCGGAGGTGTCGTGAGCCGGCCCTTGCTGTTCCTCGACGTCGATGGTCCTCTGAACCCCTATGCGGCGAAGCCTGAGAGGCGACCCGCGGGCTACGTCACGCTGCGGGTCCCGCAGGAGGTCAGTGAAGCTGCGGAACTCGGGTTCCGGCATCGCAGGCCGCTACGTCTGTGGCTCAACCCCTGCCATGGCCCAACGCTTATGGCCCTCCCGTACGAGTTGTGCTGGGCCACGACCTGGATGAGTGACGCGAACAGGTGGATCGGCCCGGTGCTCGGCCTGCCGGAACTGCCGTTCGTCGACTTCGGCGACGCTCTGCTCAATGAACGTCCCGATGGCGTCCACTGGAAGACCGAACCGTTGGTGGTCTACGCGAACGGTCGGCCGTTCGTCTGGGTGGACGACGAACAGAGCGACGCGGATCAGGCACACGTGGCGGCACATCACACGGCACCAGTCCTCCTCCACCACGTCAATCCCCGGATCGGCCTGCAGGATGACGACTTCATGGCCCTCGCTGCCTTCGCCGCCGCCATCGCCCCGTCCGCAAGCCTCGGGGGCCCCAATGGCACGTAACACGCTTCCGGTCGAGAACTTGGGCACCAGCCCGCTGTGTCTCTTCGTCGAGCCCTATGGCGAGGACTACTGGCTGGCCCCTGGAGAGGCCTTCACCGTCATGCCGGACGTGGAGGGAATCGACGTCTGGTTCTCCACCTGTGTCTCCCAGGACTGCATCGCTGTTTGATTCCACGAGGGCGGCGACCCCGCCACAGTCGTCCTCGACTACAAGGTCGTCGATGCCAACGGCACCAGCCTGGATTGTGGACACCAGTAGCCTCGGAGGCCGGCTGACTCCGGGCCGGTCTGAGCCGAGAGAGTGTCGGGCCGAGTGGCAGCGCGTTTCAGGAGGTGGTCCTCCAGCGGGGAGCGTCGAAGTCGGGCTGATCTGGGCTGGCGAAGTGGAACGGCACGGCGAACTGCTCGGCCAGGGCGCGACCAATCGTCTCTGCTTCCTGCGCCTCGGGCCACGGCGGAACCGTGCCGTTGAACAGTCTCATGTCACTGCCGTGCCGGATCATGGCGAGCCGGTGCTCAGTAGCCGGGTCGTCCGTGAGTGCGATCAGGTCCACGCACCAACCATCGGTGTCACCGTCCCACAGTGCCTCGATGGCGACCGTCCGGCCGGGCAGAGCCTCCACCTTCTCCACCAGCGTCGCCAGGTCCAGCGGATGGGTCGGATAGCGCTCGAACCGCTGGCCCAGCTCCCGGTAACGCTCTGCAACCACGTCGAGCGTGTCGTACAGGCCTGGCCTGGACTCGACTGGGAACGCCTCGCGGATACGAGCGACTGCCGCTATCCGGTGGTCCTGCTGAATCGTGCTGTCCACGGCGGATCGCTCGGCGGCCGACAGCGCAGCCCAGATCGGGGAGTCCATGTCCGTATTCAAGCCGCCCCGACTTTGCGCACCCGATCCGGGTCGCCGTTGCCGAGAATGAATCCTGCTCATGCCGGGCCTGGTGCCGGTAGAGTTCGAAGGTGATCATTCCCCCTGTCCACCCGCGACCGGCCCTCAGGGCGACTACGAGCCATCCGGGCCGCTGACATGGCGCCCTTTGTGTACCGCATTACTCCGTACGACCCTGCTGACCTCGACGCGGCGGCCGACGGAGACAGCACCTTCATCGCGTATGACTCGAGAGAACGCGTCGCTGCTGCCTGCATGGCGGCCGTGGCCGGGTTCGCGCTCGATGCCGCCGTCGAGCAGGTGACGATCGGCAACCCCATGGCCGAGGGGTTCTTCTCCTTCTCCGTCCTCGCGGGAAGAGGGGGGCATGGGCTGAGCGGGCTCTTCCCCTATGACAGCGTCGGGTTCCACGACGGCGCGCGCGTCCCGCTCACCACCGGTCTCGGGTTGCTGCGGGCGATGGTGCTGCGCGAGGGCGCCTGGTGCCGGCTGCAGGCGGACAATGGATTCTTCGTCCATGTCGGCGACCGGGACGACATATACGTCGGCGGCGGCCGGGACCAAGAGAACGCCGTGTCCCGCACCCGCATTCTTGGGCTGTTCGCCGACCGGGTCGCGAGCTCACCCTACGACCCGGCCCTCGACGAGACCGACGCCTCGCGGGCCGCCGACGAGAAGTTCTGGTCTGAGGTCGGCGCACTGGTCGCGGACCGCGGCGGGGTCCTGCTGGAGGAGCGTCCGTCCGGCAACGCCTACCGCTGGCACCGCCTGACGGCCGCTCACGAGGTCGAGGCTGTGCATGAGCGTCTGACCCCACGGGCGCGGCTGGCGGTATGGCCGGACCTCACCGACGATGTCGAGGCGATCCGCGCCGCCGTCGTGCGCGGGGAACGCCTTCACCTGCTCGTACGGCAGTATCCGGGCAGCGGGTTCCACAGGGCGTGTGTCGCCGAACCGGGCATGGGACGTGCAGACGTGCCGAATCCCCAGATCACGGCGGGCCCGGGCCACCGCGTTGCGTTGGTTCCTCTGGAACGAGCTGATCGCCATCCTCTTCTCGCGGCAGTGCTGCCCGACGGGGACGGTGTCCTTCGGGCACGCTGGCGCACCAATCGCAGCCGGGCCGAGGAGCGGCGGACGTTCCTTGGCTCGCTGCGAGTGGGCGAGGCTGTCACCGGCGTTGTCGCGACGGGTCTCAATGACATCGGGGTGTACGTGCACCTCGATGACGATCTGGGCCGTTTCCTCGGCTTCCTCCGTGTTCCCGAGATGTCCTGGACCCGTTTCGACTCGGTGGACGACATTGCCCCGATCGGTCGGGAAGTCCGCGTCGAGATCATCAGCATCGACTTCGCACGGGAGCAGGTGAGCCTGTCCATGAAGGCGCTGCAGCCCGATCCCTGGCAGCACTATGCCGATACTCACAAGGGCGGGGACACGGTCTCGGGGACGGTGACCAAGCTGGTGCCGTTCGGCGCGTTTGTCCAGGTGGAAGAGGGCGTCGAGGGCCTCGTCCACCTTACCGAGTTGGTCGATCACGAAGTCGAGTACCCGCAGGAGGTGCTCGCGGTCGGCGACCAGGTCCGTGTCGCCATCCTTGACGTGGACCGCCAGCGTCGCCGCATCAGCCTTTCGCTCAAACGCGCCCAACCGGAATGAGGGCAGCGGTGCTGCATGAGCCCTCAACGATCACGCCCAGGTGTGCTTCGCCTCCACTGCGCTGACCCGCAGCGCGCGCTGCGGGGAGCCGTCGGCTCGCCTGCGCCGCTACAAGCCCTGAACCTACGCTGTCGAGCAGCCTGGTGTTGTCGGCCATAAGAAGTCATCTCATTTAGTGAGTCTGCGAAAGCAAATGAGGGTGCAGGCGATGCTTGTGAAGGTGAAGAAGCGCTCGGCTTTACGCACGTAGCGGCGGCGGGGCCTGCGGCAGGCGACGAGCCAGGACATGGTGTGTTCGACGGACCACCGGCGGCGTCACAGCCGCTGTGACGACTCGATTCCCTTGCGTGCGAAGCGCTGCTGGATGCCTCGCTGGCATCGGCGCAGGTGGGAGTAGTCGTAGCCCTGCATGTACATCCAGTTCACTGCCGCCTGCCGCCTGCTGTGAGCACATGCGCACTGCAGTTAACGACGACGGCCAGGTTGATGCAGCTGGAGTCCAGCGATGGATGAAGCCCATGAAGCCGTGACCGACGCCTACCCTCGCTGTTTCGGTCGGAGCGGGGAAAGCCAGTGGCCGGGATCGCGAACGTGCCTTCTGAACTGGGACGATGAACCTTGTCGAGGGGTTCTGTCGGTCCAAGTGGAAGGCACTTTTTGCGTGAAGGCTATCGGTTCGCGTCCCCGGGTTCATGTCTCCGCTGACGGAACGGGGGTGGTCGGGCATGCCGGAGCGCGCCTGCTGGCCGATCTCGCCGATGCCATCGGGTTGACGAGTGCGTACTCCACCGTGCTGGGTCCGCTGCGACCGCGTGGGACCGGCCACGATCCCGGCCGGGTCGCCGTCGATCTGGCGGTAACGCTCGCAGGCGGCCGTCTGAGGCGCCACCAATCAAGGCAGTGCGGGGTCCCGGACCAGTGGCCCGGGACGGGTACCACCGCTCGCGTCGGACGGTCGTCAGCTCAGGCTCTGAGCCCGGCGGCGGCGCACGATGAGGAGCGTGCCCGCACCCGTGACCAACGCCGCGGCAGCCACGCCCGTGATCGGCAGCGTCGAGGAGCCGGTCTCTGCCAGGCTGCCGCTGTTCGTCGTCCCGTCGTCGCCGATCGACGACCCGCTGACCGAGCCGCCCGAGGCATTGGCCGAGCTGCCCATCGAGCCAGTCGACTCCCCACCCGTGACGTCCAGCGTGATGTCTGCCTTGTCGTTGGCCTTGTTGGGGTCGAACGGCCGTGCTTCGGTACTCAGGGCCACCCAGCCCTTAGCGTTCGTCACCCGCTTGTCGATCTTCAGCTCGAAGGTGTAGGTCTCTTGGCTGCCCTCATCCAGCGACCGCATGCCGCAGACGTACGCCTTACCCTTGGCCTGGCAGAACTGGCCGCGCTTGACGACCGACGTTCCAGCGGGAGGCGTGATCATGACACTGACGGACCGGTCCCCCTGCTTGGTCAGAACCCACGCGGGCCCGGCGTTGGCGGTGTCACCGACGCTCCCCTTCAGCGCGGCACCCGTCACCTGGTAGTCGGCCGTGTTGACGGAGGTGATGGGCACATCGGCAACTCGCGCGGCCCCCTCGCCCCCGGCCTGTCCCTCGACCAGTTTCACCGCCGGCGCGGTTCCCGCCACCGGCGGAGTGCCGTTCTCGTCCGCCCCGGGATCGACGTCCCCGACACGCACGCGCAGCTCGTCGTTGAGCGCGCGGTCCAGTGCCTTGACACGGAGAGGCTTCTCGGGCGTGTAGACGACGCCCGGCTCCACCGTTTGATCGAACGCGCACACCGCGATCCACTTCTCGGGCATCTCGTCGTAGGACCGGACCTGCTGTGTTCGGCAGTTGGAGGGAACCTCCGCGAAGTCGAGTCCCCGGGTGACGGCGTAGGAGACCCATACCTTCTCGGCCGCCCCTGTGCCCTTGTTCGCCAGAGTGACCGGCAGATCGAAGCTGCTCCCCGGTTTCACCCCGTTGATCGGCTCGATGCCTCCAATGACCAATTCGGGTGCGGTTTCATCGCCGAAGGCGGCAGGAGCCGCGGCCAGCGCGATCAGGCCGGCAGCGCCGAGGGCGGCGACAGCGGCACGGGAGGCACGACGGTTGTGCGAGGGTATCGGCATAGAGAGATCCTCTGCTGAGACGCGGGCAAACGGACGGTGACTTCCAGGAGAACAATCTTTCGGTCGCTAGACTTTTGCCGATATCGAACGGTTGCGCGCCCGATGCCTCCTCCGCCTTGCGATCGCACCTACAGGACGCCGTGAGCCCGCCCCGATGTCGATACCGACTACCAGTGCAAGGTCGTCGGAGACGGATCGGCTACCCATGTGACATCTCGCGCTACATGACACCGGCGTCGCAGGCTGACCTCGGCCAAGGCACCAACGTTTTCGGGCTACTTGACACCAGGGTCGAGTCTCTTGATACCTAACCTCAACGCCGGTAACTAAGTGCTTTGGTGTGCGTTTGACCCGTTTGGGTTTAGCGGCGCCAACGAGGGTGATAACCGCGGTGGTTGGGTGGTCTGCTGCCCGCTGGGCGGAGCGTTTGAGGGGCCAGCCGGCGACTTTCCGTTTGATGGCACGAGGGTTGGCCCGGCACCGCCGGGGAGGCAGGGGGCGTTCGAGGAGCTCAGGGTGAGTGGCTTTGATCGCGCGGGCGAGTCGGCCGGGGGGAAAACGCCGCCTGGTCGGTGACCTGGCGGCGCACGACGCGCAGTGAGCGGGTGAAGGAGATCCGATCGGGGTCCTGGTCGCCCTGTCGTGCGGCCTGGTGCATCAGGTGCCGGATGGCGTGGTGGACGAGCAGGAAGCCGTAGAGTTCCTGCTCGGCTCCCTCGGGGTGTTGCGAACGCAGAACCAGGCGTGGCCCGCCAAGGTGGGTCTTGATTTCGTCGAGGGTGGACTCGAACTCCCACCGCTGGGCGTAGAGGGCGGCCAGTCCGCGGCCGGGGCCTTGCCCGGGTCGAGGATCGTGGTGATGAGCCGGTATGCACCCTCGTGGCCGGCGATGGTGCCTTGGCCGACGTCCTGTTCACCGCGCCCGGAGCGGGGCGGACGGCCGAACGCCTCCACGTTCGCCTTCGTGTCGGGCAAGTCGACTGTCGTGCCGTCGATCGCGGCCAGTCGCCAGCCGCGGTAAAGGCACCCCGAGTGTCCGGTGTGGCAACCGGACGGCACACCCGCTCGAACAGCTGCCGCAGCGGTGCCACACCCAGCCGGGATCTGGCTTTCCAGATCGCCGCCGTACTCGGCACCGCCCACGATGTGCGCCAGCGCCGCGCACCCTGCAAACCCGCGGTCAGCAGCCGGGCGACCTCCTCATAGCTCTGCCCGGAGAACAGGCACATCACCAAAACGAAGTAGACCACCAGCCGGGCCGGCAACAACCGGTTCCGCTGCTGCACCCGCCCCGTCTCCGCCAACACCTCGTCCACCAGAGACCGAGGAAACGCCTGGGTCAGCACCCCGACCGCGACCCGGTCCGACAGCCACTCACCAGATGACTTCAGTTGACCCGCTCTTGACACATCAACAACAACGACCGACTGCCCGTAAGTTACCGGTATTGAGGCTAATCCGAGTTTTCAGTCCGACTGCCGCCTGCTGCAGCAGTGTCTCTGCTGGTCACAGCGTTGCGCCGCTGTCCTGCGCTCTCGGAACGTAGGCCCGGTGTCAGTTTTACTCGACCAGATGTCATGTAGCGCAAAGTCGCAGCCAACCGGCTGAGCCACTGGCCGGGAAGGTGGACAAGAAGAGCGGGGGCGAATGGAGTACTACGGGGTCGCCCGCAACGGCACCCGCTTCATCAATGTCGTGGCCATCGTGCAGTACGCCCGCCGCACGGCCGACGGTGAGTACGACGCGGGCAAGGGCAGGAAGGTCGGCGTGATCACGACCTACTGCAAGGGCGCCAACAAGCGCCCGGACTGGATCAACCAGTGAGCGGGCTGTGCGCGGAGACGGTCGAGCAGCAGGCGTACCTCACTCGTTTCCTCCTCGACTACACAGCGGTGCCTCTCGCCGGCGGAACCTTCCTGCGTGGGGTGCTGCCAACGCGGGACGCGGTCCGGGTCGTGACCGGCGCCGCCGACGCCGTGGCGCCGGATGCACTGGTCGCCTACGAGGTGCCGCTGGTGGACGACGATGGCGAGCCGGTCACCGCCCCGCTGGTGCTGGGCTGGACACGAACGCTCGCAGCCGACGGCCCCGCGCATCCGGACGCGTCCGTGATGGGCATGGCTCTGGTCCGGGCGGATACCTCCGTCGTCGAACCCGCTCCGCGGGTGTGGGCCATCAGGGCCGCGACCTCCATCGGGCGTGCGTCGGGCCCGACGGTGGACGGCGGATACAGGCGGCGCGGAGCCCACTCGGCCACCGTGAGCCCGGCGAGGCGCTCGGCGAGCTCACCGTCGTGCTGTTCGGCCACGACGCCGGCAAGTGCCGGGCCGGCGGCGATGTAGGCGGGCAGGAGCTGCCGGATCAGCTGGGAGCCGGGCACGATGGCGTGCGGTTGGTTGTCGGCGTCGAGGACAAGCAGGTCTGGCAGCGACTGGTCGGCCAGCTGGCACGCGGATATGCGGCTTCCTCAAGGGCACGTGTTCTGCTGCCGGTTGGCCGGTTTCCGCGGGGCGAGCGCGGAGACCAGGTCAAAGGCGCCGAGCAGACGCACCTGCCGGGCGTCCAGTCCGGCCGGGTGCAGGGCGTACGCCTCACCGCCTTCGGTCACGGCCAGGTCGCCGCGCACCAGGTAGGCAAGGTGAACCTCGGTGGCATCCAGGTGAGCCTCGAACGCAGTCCGACCAGGGTGATCAGGGCCAGTACGGTACCGACCA
>NZ_JBSFET010000151.1:0-8704 GCF_053594575.1 Streptomyces sp. NPDC001880 | reverse complement strand
CGCCGCGACCTACCTCGCCGACGCCGACACCACGGACGGCACGGAGAAGTGCACCCTCCTTGCCCACGCGGCCAAGCTCCTCGCCGACACCAGCGACATGGTCGACGAGTACCGCGACATGGTCTGACCACCCCCCGCCGGGTCCGGTCGTCTGTCGGCTCGGCGACCGGACCCCCCACCGCCCGACCTGAAAGGACTCTCCCATGAGCAAGCCCACGTTCCAGATCGTCACGACCGACAGCCAGGCATTCACCCAGGGCAGATCCCGAGTCGGGACGTTCGCCGACCTCGGCGGTGAAGCACCCCGCCTGGAGTCCTACGACCACGACGGCGACTACCTCGAACTCCGCTACAGCGACGGCTTCCGCCAGCTGATCCCCGAGCACCGCATCAAGCACATCGCCTACCTCCACCAGGACTGACCCGGCCCGCCCTGTCGGCACCAGCCCCGCGGCTGGTGGCGGCAGAGAGGCCCGGACCAACCGGACCCAAACCTGAGGAGAACTCCATGTTCGGCAAGAAGAACGTCGACTCGATGACGACCGCTGAGATCGAGGCGCTCCTTGACGCCGAGGCCGAGAAGAACGATCGCCGCCGCGCCGAGCAGGACATGTGGGTGACCTGCGGCAGGGGCCACGTCCAGTACTCCGGCCGCAGCGGGTGCCACGTGCCCGGCTGCCGCTGACCCCACAGCCCCGGCAGCAGCCGCCCGGGCGCCCGATCGAATCGGGTCCGGGGCACTCCGAACTCCACCCCGCCACCCGTCCCATCCGAAGGAGATCCACGTGTTCCCGGACCTGTTCGCCCTTCTGTACGGCGCCCACCTGCTGTCCGACTACCCGTTTCAGACGGATCACCAGGCCGGGTGCAAGGCCGAGAAGTCCGCGGCCGGCTGGCGCGCCAACCTCGCCCACGCCGGAACGCACGTCCTCGTGTCGGCTGCAGCCTTGGCCGCCGGGGTCCTGGTCTTGGACCTGCCCCTAACCGCTCTGTCCGCCGCGGTAGCGCTGCTGTGGGTCGGTGCGACGCACAGCATCATCGACCGCCGCTGGCCGGTCGCCGCATGGATGCGCTTTGCCCGCCAGACCAAGTGGGCCCAGCACGGCGGTGCGGTGCATGTCGACCAGACCGCGCACGTCACCGCACTCCTGATCGCCGCCCTCGCACTTTCCGCCTGACCCGGTGCGTTGACCCCACCGCCCTGGAACACGGCGCGAGGCCACCACAACAGACGGGAGCCCCCGATGAAGCACCTGCCCCGACCCGTTGCCGACCTGCTCCACCTCTGGCGCGACCTTGCCCTCCACCCGCGCGAGGTACTCCTCAACCGCTCCCACCACCAGTGGCGCGGCGCCGGATTCATCGCCCTCGTTGCCGTCCTCGTCGTCACCGGGGTGCCCGGCTTCCCGGCCGGCGCCTTACTCCCCGCGCTGGTGCTCGCTGGCCCGAGCTGGGCCCTCGACCTGGTCGGCACCCTCGCTCACGGGCTGTGGGAGTCCGGGCGGATCTGGCAGGGGACCGAGTGCCAGTGCTGCGGCGGCGACACCGACGACGGCGATGACGGAGCCGAGCCGGAAGAGCCCGGTGACGACGGCGGGTTTGCCCGCGACGTCGAGAACTGGCTCAAGAGCCAGCCCACCCCCACCCGCTGATTCAGAAAGGGACTGATCCTCGTGAGCTCCTCCGTCATCGAGAAGGTCAACGGACGCCCCGTGGCCGCCGAGCCGCGGTTCGACCCGGTCGCGCTCGCCGAGGCGGACGCCATCCGCACCAAGGCCACGGCTGAAGCCGAAGCCGCCCGCATCAAAGCCGAAGGCGAATCTGCCGCCGCCCGCACCCTCGCCGCCGAGGAAGCGGAGAAACTGCGGCTCGCCAACGAGCGCGGCCGCATGAAGCTGGAGAAGGACCAGGCGGCGCACGAGACGTTTCTCGCGGAGAAGGCTGCGAAGAAGGCCGAGGCGGACGCCGCCAAGGAGAAAGCCGAGAAGACCGCCGCCGACGAGGCCGAGGAGGAAGCCGGGCGGGCGGCGGAGCAGCAGCGCACCGAGCGGTGCTGGAAGTGGGGCGCCCGCGGTATCTACGCCGTCGGCCTGATCATTGCCGCGCCAGTGCAGTTCATGCACTTCTGGGACCCGAAGCGACCGTTCCTTGTCGCCGCTCCCGGACTGCTGGAAGGCCTCGCCCTGGTGCTGGCGCTCGGAGCCGCCTGGGCGGTCGCCCACCGCCGGGACGTAACCCCCTACCGGATCGGCATCATGCTCGGCGCGGTGATCGCCGCGGCGATCAACATGTACGGCGGGATCACTGACGACGAGATCGGCCTCAATGCCGGCCTCATCGGCGCCATTGCCTCCCTCGGCGGGCCGATTGTCCTGATGGCCTACGAGCACGGCATCGCGCAGAAGGCCGACGGGATCCCGTCCTGGCGTGAGCGCCGGGCAGCCACCCGAGCCAAGGCCGAGGCGGACGCTGCCCGCGAAAAGGCGCGCCGCGAAAAGGCGGATGCTGAGCACGCGGCGACGGTCGAGAAGCTGGCCGCGCAGAAGCGCGCCGAGGACGAGCAGGAACGCAAGGACGCCGACCGTCGCGAGCACCACCCCAAGGTGTGGGCTGTTGCCGACGCGCTCCGATCCGCCCGCGGCTCGCAGTACGTCACCGAGCAGATCTGGGGCGAGGCATGGCACCGCGTCACGGGCTGCAAGACGGTCGGCATCACCCTCGACATGGAGGCCGCTTCCCGCGCCCAGCAGGCCCGCGTGAAGGCCGTCACCGACGTCCCGATAATCGGTGAGTTTTCCCTGATCAAATCCCAAAAGGGGCCTCGCGCCAAGCGCGACCCGGACGCCCCCGACGGACGCCGCAACAACGGTGGTACACCGCCCGTCCGACGCGCTGGCGATGCCCCGCCCAACAGTCCTCTCGCACGCAAGCAGGCAGCCCTGGAACAGACGGCTGGCGCCATCCGCAACGCCTCCACCGACAGCAACTGACCGCATGCTCCAGCGGGCGCCACCCGGGCGCCCGCCCCACTCGAAGGAGAACCTCGTGAACACTCCGCCCAGGCCGACTACCCCGCCCACCAACGGCGCCACCGTAGGGCCGCAGACCGTGAACAGGAACCGAACCGGCGGCGGCTTCAACCCGTCTGTCTCCCTCGGCTTCACGAAGGTCACCCAGCAGGGCGGCGGCGGTGTCGGCCAGCAGGCCGGCGCAGCTGGTGCCGCTGGAGGCGGGAAGGTCCCCGGCTCCGACTTCATGAGCAACGAGGACATCCGCGCGTTCTGTGAGCACCACCGTAAGAAGTCACGGAACGGGGCCACGGAACTGGCCATGGATGCCGACCACCTGGAGGCCGTCCTCCGTACCATCCCCGACACGTCCGGGAGTCGTAGCGGATCCCGCGCCCGTTCCCGCCGTGTCACCCGGTGGCTGAAGAAGGCCGCTGCCGCACAGAAGGCGCAGCAGAAGTACTTCGCCAGCCTCTACGGGGCATTCGAGCGGGAATTCGAGTCCGAGCTCCGGACGATCGGCAAGGGCCGCGCCCAGCCCAAGCCCCGTCAGCCCTTCGGCTGGCGCTAACCCCTCCGCCCTCCACACCTCACCCCCGAAGGACCGCACCCATGAAGCAGACATGGATCGCCACCACCATCGCGGAGGCCGTCAACCTCCTCGACGCAGCCACGAAGCAGCTCGAAGCCCAACTGCTGGCCCTGGAGCCGGGGGAATACGGCGCCCGCAAGGACATCGAGCGCACCACCCCGATCCACCTTGCGATCGAGTTCGACCTCACCGACCTCATCCAGCAGACAGCCGACAAGCACGCCGCCCGGAACAGCTGACCTCCCACACACACCCAGAAACAGGAGTACATCCCGTGGCTGACAGCCCGAAGGCCGACCTGTGGAAGGCCACCAAGCACCCCCGCATGAGGCCGTGGCTGGCTGTTGCCGCCGAGGTCCCCGCCACCTTCGCCGCCCACCACTACTGGGGCGACTCCGTACCCGCCGCGATCGGGCTCACCATCGCAGCCGGTGTACTGACCGCCGCCACGTGGTGGGCGGGGGAGGGAACCAAGGTCGGGCGCCGCATCCACGCCACCCTGTCCACCGGCGTCGGTACCGCTTACCTCGTCGTCGGCACGGTTACGGGCCCGTTCGAGCCCGCCATGGCGTCCGTGCTCGTCATCGGCGGGTCTGTGGCAGCAGGTTCGTGGAACATCCGCCAGGCCCTGCGCGTCAACGTCGACCCGCAGAAGGAAGGCGGCAACGCGGAGACCGGCATCCTCGTCAAGGCGATCGGCGACGCCAAGGTCGCCCTCCGCGGCAAGCCGAAGATCGAGCCGAATAAGGTCACCGCCCCCCTGCAGCTCTCTGCCGGTCAGGTCACCTCCGACGACCTCGGCAACCGCATCAAGCACATCGCGGGCGAGCTCGGCGTGTCCCCGACCAGCATCCGCATCGTCCCCGACCCCGACCGGGCCGACCAGGCGACGCTCGTCGTCGTCCCCAAGGACGAGCTGAAGACCAGCACCATTTGGCCCGGTCCGTCCAGCCCCGGCGGCAGCATCACCGAGCCCATCCACATCGGCATCTACGAAGACGGCGAAGTGACCGTCCTCTGGTTCCCGTTCGATGAGGAGACCAAGAGGAACGGCACGCACTTCCTGGCCGCGGGCATGAACGGCTCGGCGAAGTCCACCGGCATCAGCGTTGCCATGACGGACGCCCTGACCCGGCGCGACGTCATCGTGTGGGCCGTCGACCCGTCCAAGGGGCAGCAGACATTCGCCCCCTTCCTGCCCCACCTCGACTGGGTCGAGATGACCGAAGCCGGCGGCAACGAGATGATCGACGCCCTGTCCCAGGTCATCACAGCCCGAGCCGACCACCTCGGCCGCCACGGCTACAAGAACTGGACCCCGGACGCGTTCGAGCAGCTCGGCATGCCCTACATGATCGTGTGGATCGAGGAAGCGGCGAAATTCTTCCGCAACGGCACCGAGATGGAAGGCCTCGTCATGGAGGCCCGCTCCGCCGGAATCTCCGTCATCATCAGCCTCCAGCGCCCGTCCGCCACCTCGATGCCGACCGACGTCCGCGAACAGCTTGGCGGCGTCCTGTGCTTCGGCGTCAAGGGCTCCACCACCGCCGACATGGCCCTCCCCGACGACGTCCGAGACGCCGGCGCCCGCCCCGAAGCGTGGGAGAACCGCAAGCCCGGATACGCCTACCTCGTCGCACCCGGCGTCGACGAGGACCGGTACGCAACCCCGCTGCGCACCTACCTGATCGACGACGACCAGATCGGCGGCACGCTCGCCGTCATGCCCCGCACACCCGTCGACCCCGTCACCGCGGCCGCTGCGGGCGAGGCCTACGCCAACCGCACCCGGTACGACGCCGACACCGCCCTGACCAGCACTGACACCCCCGGACAGGAGACCATCGTCATGTCCAAGGACGAGACCGCCGCCGCCGAGAAGGCGCTGATTGAGAAGCAAGTCGACCGAGAGATCGAGGCCATGGTCGGCGACGACCCCGACGACGACGGGTACGTGCCCGCTGTGGACGCCGAGCAGGAGATCCCGCCCATTGCCGAGGGCGAGACATGGTCGTTCGGGCAGCCCGCACCCGCGGTTCAGGAGAAGACCCCGGAGGCTGGCATGGAGGCGCTGATGGCGATGCTCGACGAATTCCGGGCCGAGGAGAAGGAGTTCATCGGGCCGAAGGACTTCGGCCCCTACGGCAAGGGATCGCGCATCGGAAAGTCACGACCCTGGGTGTCAGAAGCCCTCGGGGGCCTGTCAGACGCCGGAATTCACCTGTCAGAAACCGATCGGGCGGGTGTCTACCGGCTGCTGTATCCGGAGATGGCAGAGGTCTGACACCTAGGGGTGTCAGCGCTGACACCCCCTCTGACCTGCGGTGACACCGTTCTGACACCCAAATCCCTTGATCAAGAGTCAGTTTCGGGTGTCAGACCCCCTCCGGAGGGCCGATCTCTATAGGTCATGCGCGTGCGCGCGCGTGACGGCCCTCCGACTGACACCTTTCCCTGACACTGGAGACAAACCTGTGAAATCGCCCGAAACGGACGGCTCGCGGGCCAAGGTCTTAGCTGCAGCCTTCCGTACCTGGACCACCGTTGATGCCGACCCCGAACCGGCCGTTGCACGCCTCGAAATCCGCTACCCGCCGACCTGGGCGTTCGCATCCACCACCAGCCTCACGGCCCGGCAGCAGAAGAGGCTTCTCGACTTCCTGCGAGACGACCTCGCCGAGAACCGGCCCGGCTACTCCACCCCCGAACGTGCCGCCCAGGTCATTGCCGGGCTCCTCGCCGAACTCGCAGCCGCCGGGTGCACCCGCATCACAACCGCGGACCTTACCCAGGCTGCCCCGCGCATCGGCCGGTCCCGCACCTGGATCGCCGAGCACATCACCGAGCTGGTCGACGCCGGCCAGCTCACCGAAACCCGTCGCCCCGGCATCTTCCGAATCGCCTAGCCCGGCACCCTAAGGAGACTGGCATGCGCTTGCTCGACCTCATCCTCAAGGCCCTTGCGGCGCCCCAGCGTGACCCTAGCCGCACGCATCAATCCGACGAGCCAGCACCCGCGATCGAGCATGACGCGACTGACGAGAACGTGGCATACCTGATCACCAGGGGATCGGAGCCTCTAGCGGTCGTCTCCACCC
Source organism: Streptomyces sp. NPDC001880 (assembly GCF_053594575.1). NCBI lineage: Bacteria > Bacillati > Actinomycetota > Actinomycetes > Kitasatosporales > Streptomycetaceae > Streptomyces > Streptomyces sp. NPDC001880. Next base: position 2,006 of record NZ_JBSFET010000151.1, on the reverse strand, counting down.
CCGCCGAAGCGCGAGAGCTGATTCTCATCGCCCACGACGGACTCGACTGGACGCGATTCGGCTCCCATGTATTCCTTCTCGCCTCAGGCCGCTGCGCGTGCGGCCTGACCGAAGCGCAGCTAGCCCGCCTCAGCGGCCATGGCCGCTGGACTGGCGGTAGGCCGACCGATCCGTACTGGGCCGTCGAACCCGTGCCCGCCATTGAAACCCGCCGCCCCGGCACCTTCCGAATCGCATAGGAGACCCCACCGCCATGCAGCTGCCCGAGCCGTACCAGCAGCAGGCCCAGGCCGGGCAGTCCATCCCCGGCCAGGCCCACCAGCTCATCGAGGCCGTCAATGAAGCGCTCGACCAGCAGGCCACTTCCTACCGTGACAACACCCCGCTCCCTGTCATCGGAACCGCCCCGCCCGTACCGCAGCCCGGCCGGCCCCCGATGAGCCAGCGGGCCACGGATGCCAGCGCCCTGATGCTGTCCGCGGGCGCCGCGTCGCTTCTACTGGGCGGCGGCGCCAGCCTCGTCATGGTGGCGTCCGGGAGTGCCGACCCCGTCGTGTGCGCTGTCCTCCTTGGCGCGCCGACCGTGCTCGTCCTGGCGATCGGTCGGCTCGTCGGGCGGGTCAAGACCACCGTCGAGGCCGGCCCGCCCACACACCACCACCACTACAACGGCGACGTGGTCCAGGACTCGCGCACCGTCCACACCGACACCCGCGGCCTGTGGGCCAAGACCACCAACCACCCGAACTAGGAGACCCTGATGGGTAAATGGACAGGTCGGATGCCGACCAGGCTCCTCAGTGACACGCAGATCAGGCCGACCGAGTACCGACGATGGCGTGACGCCGTGCGGTACTTCGAGTCCCGCGACAAGGACCGTGCGAAGGTCGCGGAGCTCAAAGAGTCGATCCGCAAGGGCGGACTTCAGGAGCCGCTCATCCTGGGCATCTCGGAGCGCCACCCCACAGACGTATACGTCGCCGACGGGCATCATCGGGCCGTCGTCATCATGGACCTGGGCGTCAAGCAGTTTCCGTTTCGCTGGTACTGGATCAAGTCGGCCGGTGTGCGGATGGAGCGCGACCCGTTCCCCTACCACGTGCTGGACCTGTAAAAGGCGTCACCGCACGGCTCGGCCCCGGCCTTCCCCGGCCGGGGCTTTCGTGTCCGCAGCGGCCCGAGCCAGCCACCGCTCCGTCCCCGTCGACCGAGTCGGCGGGAGTAGCGGCCGCAGGTCGAAAGCCGCGCACATACGGGCCAGTTCGGCGGCGCACTCCTCTCGGCTGTCCGCCTGCACCGTGAAAACCGTGGTCATGACGCCAGTCTCGTGGATAGCGGGTGGCTATCGCAGGAGATTCATTCATAGGTTGACGCGATGACGTGGGCGAACGTATCGTCTGCCTCACTGGACACGTGTGTCGATGAGGGCCGCCCGATGAGGCGGCCCTCAGTCATTCCCGGCGGAGGTGACCATGGCCGCCGTTCGTGGACTCGTCAGCGAGAAGGACGCCGCCTACTACGCAGGCCGGCCCGGCGTGACAATCCGGCGCTGGGCACACGAAGGGCGGATCCGGCGATACGGGTCCGGCCGCGGCAACGTGCGCTACAGCGTCTTCGAGTTGAACAAAGCCGAGCGCGACGAATGGACGCGCGAGCTCATCACTCCCGGCGAGGCGCCGCCGCTGCCCGAAGTCGCCGAGGCGGCCTGACCTGAGTAGATCCCCACTGACTAGGAGCCCGCGCCATGGCCCGCCTGCAGATCCTTGAACTCCCCGAAGGCGCCGACGACGACCGGCCGCCGTTCATCCTCGTCGTCGACCAATGTCCGCCCCAGCGCATCCCCCTCGGCGCCAGTACCTCATGGGGTGACCACTGGCAGGACATCGCCGACAAGATCGGCGCCCGCACCGCAATCGTTACCGGGATTCTTGCCAGAAAGCCCCGGCGTTCACGCCGGGGATGAATGCATCGCAAGACTGCTCTGACGTGCGCGTCAGAGCGGGCGT
>NZ_JBSFET010000150.1:0-8831 GCF_053594575.1 Streptomyces sp. NPDC001880 | reverse complement strand
CGCTCGGCTTCTGGCTCGGCAACGGCTCGGGCCTGACCGCCGCGTTCACCGCCGCCGTGGCCGTACTGATCATCGCCTGCCCCTGCGCCCTGGGCACTGTGCGACCGCTCGTCGCACAAAACCGCCCACCGCCTGTTCCCCGGCGCCCCGATGCGTTCGTATACGCCAGTCGGCAGCGAATCGGCGGGACCTCGGCGGAAAGGGCGTTCACGATGACCACCACGACGACCGATGAGCGGGCCCTCGCGGAGCTCCAGCGGGAGCACGGGCCCGCCCTCCTCCACTTCCTGCTCGGTCTGACCTTCGGCGACCGGCAGCGGGCCGAGGACCTGCTCCAGGAGACGCTGGTCCGGGCCTGGCAGCATCCGGAGGCCTTCGACGCCCCGTACGACTCGATGCGGCCCTGGCTCTTCACGGTCGCGCGGCGGCTCGCCATCGATGCGCGCCGTTCCAGGCAGTCCCGGCCGGCCGAGGTCGGCGACGCGGTGCTGGAGACCACCGCGACCGGGGAGGACACCGCCGAAGCCGCGGTCTGCGCCCTCGACGTACGCGAGGCGGTGCGCACTCTCAGCCCGGAACACCGAGCGGTCCTCGTCCAGATGTACTTCCGCGGGCTCACCGTGGACGAGACGGCCCGGGTGCTCGGCATCCCGGCAGGCACGGTCAAGTCCCGGTCCTACTACGCGCTGCGTCTGCTCTCCCGCAGCCTGCCCGGCTACTCCAGCAGGTCCTCCTCGCGCAGCAGGGCGAGCAGCGAGACGGCCTCCGCGGCCTCCATGTAGTCGGCGGCGCAGCGGTCGCAGGACTGCAGATGACAGGAGACCGTGCGCGTCTCGCCGGCCGTGAGCGCGTCGAGTACGTAGGCGCCGAGCACATGCCGGCTGTGTGGGCCCTGCCCGGGATCGGCGGTCATCGCATCCTCGTGTCGTGAACGGATCCTGTTCTTCTGGCCACGCGGGCCGCACTCCCCCGGTTCAATGCTCCCTGAAGCGCAGTGCCGAACAGAGAAAGAGGCGAGACGGGATGCGCCCGGAGCGTCAGGACGGAACCAGTGGGAACGGTCTGCTGGTCCCGATGGCCTGGATGTACGCGGAGTACATCGCCGATGAAATGCTGCGGACCGGCGATCTGATGGAGCCGTCCACACTGGAGTACCGCGCGGGCCGCGACGCCCTCGCGCTCACCGTCTTCCTCTCCGACGGCGCGGTTCCCGATGCGCTGCCCGCGGCCCGGCTGGACGAGCTGCGCCTGCTGACCGCGTGCGGGGCGGCGTGGTGCGGCTGGGTCCGGGAACGGCTCGACTCGCTCGGCGCGGTCCCGGCGGCCGGGCCGGCCGGTGCGGATCCCGATCTGGCGCTGGCCCGTGCGGCCTGGCGCCGGCTGGAGGAGACCGAACTGCTCGCGGCCGACCTCGATGCGATCGGTGCGCCGGCCCGGGAAGCGGTGGGCGACGAACCGGACGCGCAGGAGGCGGCCCAGGTGTGGACGCCGGCCTGGCAGCTGGGCCTGCCACTGGGACATCTGGCGATCCATCTCCACTGAGCGGTGTCCGGCCCGTCGGTCAGGAACCGTGCACCCCGGCACGGTACTTCGGCAGCCGCACCGTGATCTTCATCCCGGCGCCGATGCCCGTCTCGATGACGAGTCCGTAGTCGTCCCCGTACACCTGGCGCAGCCGTTCGTCGACGTTGAGCAGTCCGATCCCGGTGGAGTGGCCGCCCTCGCCACGCAGGATGTGGCGCAGGCGTTCCGGGTCCATTCCGGTGCCGTTGTCCTCGATGACCACCTCGGCCTCGGAACCGGCGTCGAAGGCGCTGATGGTGATGCGGGTCGGGGTCTCCCGTGCCGGTGCGGAGCCGGCGTCCCGGGGCACGCCGACGGCTCCTTCGAGGCCGTGCTTGACGGCGTTCTCGACCAGTGGCTGGAGGCAGAGGAACGGCAGGGCGACGGGCAGTACTTCGGGGGCGATCTGGAGGGTGACCGCGAGCCGTTCGCCGAAGCGGGCCCGTACGAGCGCGAGGTACTGGTCGATGGAGTGGAGCTCGTCGGCAAGGGTGGTGAAGTCGCCGTGTCTGCGGAACGAGTAGCGGGTGAAGTCAGCGAATTCCAGCAGGAGTTCACGGGCGCGTTCCGGGTCGGTGCGGACGAACGAGGCGATGGCGGCCAGTGAGTTGAAGATGAAGTGCGGAGAGATCTGGGCCCGCAGCGCTCTGATCTCGGCCTCGATGAGCTGGGTGCGGGAGCGGTCGAGCTCGGCGAGTTCCAGTTGTACGCAGACCCAGCGGGCCACCTCTCCGGCGGCCCTCGCCAGCACCGCGGATTCGCGCGGCGCGTAGGCGATCAGGGTGCCCAGCACCCGGTTGTCGACGGTGAGCGGCACGGCGACGGCCCAGCGCAGCGGGCAGTCGAGGTCGTCGCAGTCGCTGTGGAAGGCGGTGTCCCGGCCGCTGGCGAGAAGGTTTAGCACCTGGTCCATGACGTGGCGGCCGTGGTGCTCGCCCTCGCCGTCCCAGACGAGCACCCGCTCACGGTCGGTGAGGCAGAGCGCTTCGGTGCCGAGCAGGGAGCGCAGCCTGCGGGCGGATCTGCGGGCGCTCTCCTCGGTGAGCCCGGCGCGCAGTGGGGGCGCGGCGAGGGAGGCGGTGTGCAGCGTCTCGAAGGTGGCATGCTCGACGGGGGTCCCGACATCGCTGGTGCGCGGGGGACGGGCGGTGCGGCGGCCGAGCAGGAACCCCGCGCCGAGCAGCAGGAGGGCGAGCAGGACCAGAACGGCGTATCCGGCTCCGGTCATCGGTGCCTCCCCGATGTCGAGAGGGCCCGGCAGTGGGCAGCGCGGCTGAGGGAGCGGGGCCGGGGTGCGTACATCGCGAGGCGGAGGACCGGGGCAGCTGGGGTCTCCCCCGCCCGAACGCGTCCGGGAGCTCGGGGAAGGGGCGTGGGTGACCGACGGCAACGCCACGAGGCGGGTGCTCCGGCCCCGCGACGCCGCGAGGCCCGCTGCCGGGCGCTCACAGCGCCTCCGGCAGGTGGAAGCGGGTCATGGCGGCGTTGGTCCCGGCGGGTATCCGGCCGGGCGTGGCGAGGGACACCAGGACCATCGCGAGGAAGCCGACCGGCACCGTCCAGACGGCGGGCCAGGCGAGCAGGGCGTGCGGCCAGCCTGGCGGGCGCACCGCGCCGCTGACGGTGATGGCGACGGACAGGAACGCGGAGCCGCCGCCGAGCAGCAGTCCGGCGATGGCGCCGGGCGGGGTGAGCCGCCGCCACCAGATGCCGAGAACCAGCAGCGGGCAGAAGGAGGAAGCGGAGACGGCGAACGCCATGCCCACGGAGTCGGCGACCGGCACCCGGCTGACCATCAGCGAACCGGCCAGCGGTACGCACATGGCGAGAACGGTGGCCAGCCGGAAGTGCCGTACCCCGCGCGAGGGGAGCACGTCCTGGGTGATGACTCCGGCGACGGCCATGGTGAGCCCGGAGGCGGTCGACAGGAACGCGGCGAAGGCGCCGCCCGCGATGAGCGCGCCGAGCAGATCGCCGCCGAGCCCGCCGACGAGCCGGCCGGGCAGCAGCAGCACGGCGGCGTCCGCGTCCCCGCCATGGATCAGCTCGGGAGCGTACAGCCGGCCCAGGGCTCCGTACACCGGGGGCAGCAGGTAGAACACGCCGATGAGGGCGAGGACGGCGACCGTCGTACGGCGGGCGTCGCGGCCGTTGGGGCTGGTGTAGAAGCGGACGACGACGTGCGGCAGGCCCATGGTGCCGAGGAAGGTCGCGACGATCAGCCCGTAGGTGGCGTACAGCGGATGGTCGGCGCGGAAGACGGAGAGCTGCTCGTCGAAGGAGACTCCGGGGCGACCGTCGTCCTGCCAGGCGAGCACCAGGAAGATCGCGGGTACCAGGAGTGCGGTGAGCTTCAGCCAGTACTGGAAGACCTGGACGAAGGTGATGGACCGCATGCCGCCCGCGGCGACGGCCATGACGACGACGGACGCCACGAGTACGTCGCCGAGCCAGCCGGGCGCCCCGGTGAGGATCTTGAGCGTCAGCCCCGCGCCCTGGAGCTGCGGTACGAGGTAGAGCCAGCCCGCCGCGACCACGAAGACGCCGACCAGCCTGCGCACCTGACGCGACTCCAGCCGCCCCTCGGCGAAGTCGGGCAGTGTGTACGCCCCCGAGCGGCGCAGCGGTGCGGCGACGAAGACCAGCAGCACCAGATAGCCCGCGGTGTAGCCGACCGGGTACCAGAGCATGTCCGGGCCGTGCACCAGCACCAGGCCCGCGATGCCGAGGAAGGAGGCGGCGGAGAGGTATTCGCCGCTGATGGCCGCGGCGTTGAGCCGGGGCCGCACGGTGCGCGAGGCGACGTAGAAGTCGGAGGTGGTGCGGGAGATGCGCAGTCCGAAACCGCCGACGAGGACGGTCGCGAGGACGACTGCGGCGACCGCCGCCACCGCGTACGTACGGCTCACGGCGTGGGGCGGCCTTCCACGAGCCGGGCGAAGTCGCGTTCGTTGCGTTCGGCCCGTCGCACGTACCACCAGGCGATCAGGGTGAGCGGCGGGTAGGCGGCGAAGCCGAGGACGGCCCAGACGAGCGCCGCGCTGTGCAGGGCCTCGAAGACCAGCGGCAGCGTCCCGACGACCACGGCGAGGACGGTGAACGCGGTGAGCCCGGCCCGCAGTTGGCTGCGCATCAGCGACCGGACGTACGCGCCGCCGAGTGCGGTCTGCTCGTCGATCTCCGACTGGGTGCGGTAGCGCGGCAGTGGACGCACCCGCCGGGGCTCCCCCGTCACCACTTCGCGCCGGGGTGTTGGCTCTGCGGACATGGGCCCGGAGTGTACGCAGCACCGGACCGCCCTGGGAAGGGCCGTCCCCCGGGAGGCCCTGGTCAGCGGCCGGTCTGGCGCATCAGCAGATCGCGCAGCGCCCGGGTGTGGCGGCGGCTCACCGCGAGCTGTGCGGTGCCGATGCGGACGCTCATGCTGCCGGCGTCGAGGCGGAGTTCGTCGATCCGGCCCAGGGCGACGAGGTGGCGGCGGTGGATGCGGACGAAGCCGCGGGCGCGCCAGCGCTCCTCCAGGGTGGTGAGGGGGACGCGGACGAGGTGGCTGCCGGTGGCGGTGTGCAGCCGGGCGTAGTCGCCCTGGGCCTCGGCATAGGCGATGTCGTCGATCGGGACGAACCGGATGATTCCGCCGAGCTCCACCGGGATGTGGTCGCCCGCGGTGTCGAGTACGGGCGCGGAGCGGTCCCCGACCTGTTCGGCGACCCGGCGCACCGCCTCGGCCAGACGCTCGCGGCGTACGGGTTTGAGGACGTAGTCGACGGCCTTGAGGTCGAAGGCCTGGACGGCGAAGTCCTCGTGCGCGGTGACGAAGACGATGAGGGGAGGCGCGGCGAAGCCGGCCAGCAGCTGGGCCACGTCGAGGCCGGTGAGGCCCGCCATGTGGATGTCCAGGAACACGACGTCGATGGCGGCCGGGTCGTCCGGGCCCGCCTCGACGGCACCGCCGATGCGGCGGAGCGCCTCGGTGGCCCCGGTGGCCCCCTCGGCGCTGCGGATCCGGGGATCGGCACGCAGGAGGTAGAGCAGTTCCTCCAGGGCGGGTTCTTCGTCGTCGACGGCGAGTACGCGCAGCATGGGCCGGAGTGTAGAGCGCGCACGGGGGTACGGGGCCGGGTGATTCACCGCTTCTTCGCGTACCGGCCGGCCCGCGCACCCCGGCGGGTCAGACATGGTTCCGGACTGCCGGAAGCAGCGGCCCGATGTCTCTCAGAGGCCGTAGACCCGCTCGGCCGTGGTGGCGAGGACGCGGGCGCGTTCGTCTCCGCTGAGGACGTCGGTCAGGGTGCGGGCCGTGTCGACGACCTCCTCGTATGTCGCCGCGAGCCGGCACACGGGCCAGTCCGAGCCGAACATCAGCCGGTCGGGGCCGAAGGCATCGAGGACGGTGTCGGCGTACGGGCGCAGGTCGCTCACGGCCCAGGAGCGCGGATCGGCCTCGGTGACCAGTCCGGAGAGTTTGCAGACGGTGTTGGGGCGGGCGGCCAGTGCCCTGACGTCGTCGGCCCAGGGGCGCAGTTCTCCGGCGGTGACGGGTGGCTTGCCCGCGTGGTCGAGCACGAAGGTCAGCTCGGGCAGCAGGGCTGCGGCCTGGACGGTGGCGGGCAGTTGGCGGGCCTGGACGACGAGGTCGTAGACGAGCCCGGCGTCGGCGACGGCGCGCAGTCCGCGCCGGACGTCGGGGCGCAGCAGCCAGGCGGGGTCGCTCTCGCCCTGGACCTGATGGCGGATGCCGACGAGCCGGTCGCCGCCGGGAAGTTCGCGCAGCGCGGCCAGTGTGCCGGCGACGTCCGGAGCCGTGAGGTCGCACCAGCCGACGACGCCCGCGACGAGGTCGCTGTCCTGAGCGAGGGCCAGGAACTCGGGGGTCTCCTCCGCGACGGTGACGGTCTGGACGAGGACGGTGGCGCGCACCCCGACGGCGCGCGCCTCGGGCTCCAGGTCGGCCAGGGTGAAGTCGCGCCGGAGCGGGGAGAGTTCGTCGCCGGTGATCCAGTCCTGGTCGCGTACCGACAGGTCCCACACATGGTGGTGGGCGTCGACGATCCGTTCCTCACCGGTCATCTCACAGCTCCCAGGCGACCGGGAGACCGGCTCCGGCGCCGTCGGCCGAGTAGTCGTGCGCCACGTCGAGCATTTCGTCCATCCTGGCCTGCCAGGCGACGTTGACGGGGAGCTGCTCCAGCTCGGCGAGAAGTGCGGCGTAGTCCTCGCAGTCGATGACATGGAAGAGGTCGGTGCCGCTGCGCCAGATCGTCCAGGACGTGGCACCCGCCGCGCGGATCGCGGCGGTGAGCTCTGCCGGGACCTCGCGGTGAGCGGCCTCGTACTCCTCGATGCGGTCGGCGCGGACCTTGGTGTGCAGGGCGATTCTCATGTCAGTGTCCGTTCTCGGTCAGCAGGCCCTCGGCGCGCAGCTCCTCCCAGAGCTCGTCCGGGATCTCTCGGCGGAGCAGGGCGGCGGCATCGCGCACCTCGTCCGGGGAGCGGGTGCCCACGAGCACTCCGGCGACGGCCGGGTGGGCGAGCGGGTAGTGGAGCGCGGCGGCCCGCAGCGGGACGCCGTGGGCCTCCGTGATGGCCTTGATGCGAAGGGCCCGGTCCAGGAGGGAGAGAGGCGCGGCCGTGTAGTCGTACGTGGCGCCGGGGCGCGGGTCGGCGAGCAGCCCGGAGTTGAAGACCCCTCCGACGACCACGCCGCGGCCGCGGGCGGCCGCCTCGGGCAGCAGTTCGTCGAGTGCGGACTGGTCGAGGAGGGTGTAGCGCCCGGCACAGAGCACCACGTCGACGTCGGTGTCGCGCAGGAACCGGGTCAGCATCCCGGTCTGGTTCATCCCGGCGCCGATGGCTCCCACGACGCCCTGGGCACGCAGCTTCTCCAGCGCCGGGTAGGCCTCGTCGAACGCGGCCCGTGCGTGGTCGTCCGGGTCGTGCAGATAGGCGATGTCGATGCGGTCGAGGCCGAGCCGTTCCAGGCTGTCCTCGATGCTGCGGCGTACGCCGTCGGCGCTGAAGTCCCAGCGCCGGCGGTGGGTGGCGGGTACGGCGAAGCCCTCGGAGAGTCCGTCGGGTCCGTCCCCGGAGCCGGCGGCGCCGGCGGGCAGTGGGTCGAGTACCCGCCCCACCTTGGTGGACAGCACGTACGACTCGCGGGGCCTGGAGCGCAGGGCCTCGCCCAGCCGCCGTTCGGAGAGGCCGAGTCCGTAGTGCGGCGCGGTGTCGAAGTAGCGGACGTCCTCGTCCCAGGCGGCGTCGACGGCGGCGGCCGCCCGCGCCGGTTCGACGGCGGTGAACAGATTGCCGATGGCGGCTGCTCCGAAGGACAGCTCGGTCACCTCGACCGCGCTGCTTCCCAGCCTGTTGCGCCGCATGATTCCGCCGCCCTCCCCGGTGATCGCTTCCTGCACACAGCGAATATTCATCGGATCACTTGGACGCGTCAACACCTCACGCACCACAGGCTGCGGCACTTCCCTGGATATCTGTCCGATCTATGGCCGATCAGGGCGTCGGCCGCTCGGTGGGTCGGGCAGCAGCGCGAGCAGCTGTGCCACCTCTTCGTCGGCACAGCGCGCCAGCCGTTCCAGATCGGGCAGCGCCTTGCCGTCGGCCACCAGCCCGACCCGCACCCGGCCGCCGTACGTGGACAGTGCCACGGCGAGGGCCTGGCCGCGGGCCAGCGGCGCCATCGGATAGACGGCCCGCAGCGGGCAGCCGCCGAGCGAGAGCGCCGAGCGCGGCAGGGGCACGCTGGTGACCAGCACGTCGAAGAGCATCCTGGCCGCGTTCCCGGCCAGCGGGGCCCCGAAGCGATGGGCCAGCGAGGGCAGTTGGTCGGCGAGCACCGCGACCGCGCCGGCGCCGCGTAGGGGACCCGCCGCCTTGTTGCGGTCCATGGCGGTGCGGACACGGTCGAGCCGTTTCCAAGGATCGGGTTCGCCGACCGGGAGTCCGAGCAGATAGGCGGAGAGCCTGTTCCCGGTCGCCGCGGCCTGGCCCGGCCTGCGGCGGGAGACCGGGACCAGGGCGCGCGGGTCCTCGTCGGGCAGCGCTTCGCCGCGCTCCCGCATCCAGCGGCGCAGCGCTCCGGCGACGATCGCGAGCAGGACGTCGTTGGTGGTGCCGCCCGCGGCGCGGCGGATCCGCTGGACGGCTTCGAGGTCCAGGTCCGACTGCACCAGCAGGACCAGGCCCACCACACAGCCGACGAACAGCACGAGCAGCTTGAAAGAGTTGAACAGCGAGGCCCGCAGCTGCCGCAC
>NZ_JBSFET010000149.1:0-8911 GCF_053594575.1 Streptomyces sp. NPDC001880 | reverse complement strand
TTCAGCGAGGACAAGGAACACGCCTTCCAGTATGGCTACGCCTACAAGCGGTTGTGCTCGCTGACCGGCTCGTTCCTGGACAACAACTGTTTTACACCGCACCGGGGTGACTGGCTGTCGGTGGTCGACGAGGGCCTGAAGGCTCTGGGCGTCACTGCCGTTTCTGTCGAGGACTTCAGCCACAACGGCCTTCCTGATCCTTTGCCGTACACATACATACCGGGCTGCGGCGAGTGGACGCCCAATCACATTGCGCAGGCGCTGGAGCAGTTCGAGGACACCAAGCGGGCGGTCGACGAGTCGGGCCAGGCGCCGCCGCTGGAGCCTGAGGTCGTGGAGGCTGTCATGCAGTGTCTCGGCTGGATGCGGCACGCGGTGGGACGGCCGGGCTTTGGCGTTATCGGCTTCCGGTCCTGACGTCGCGACAGCGAACGGCCCCCGGAATTCGCCGCATGCCTCCGGGGGCCGTTCGCTCTGTGTAGGGGGCCGGTAAGAACTCTGTCACCAGCCGCAATCGGCGGTGATCAGCCCTTGGGGAAGTCCGGTCATGCTGGTCGCCTCGTCGAGTGCGAGGCGACCGCCCTTTAGGGCGTGTTGCGAAAGTGGATCTTGTCATGAAACCCTCGTGGGCGCCTCAGCACTTCAGGCCGTTGCGCACCGGCGGCCGTGCGTCCGCCGGTGCTGCGAACGCGCCGAGAACCTCTAAGCGGATAGCCGACATATCCCGCAGCCTTCTACTCAACTTTGACTAAAGTGCCGGTATGGGTGAGAAAACCATTCCGATCCTGCCGTGCCGGACCATCCAGCCCGTTCTCGACTTCTATACGGCCCTTGGGTTCGAGGTGGCCTTCCAGGAGAAGAGCCCCAATCCGTACGTGGCCGTCCAGCGCGGCGGCATACAGCTCCACTTCTTCGGGATGAAGCAGTACGAGCCGGCCGAGTCGTTCAGTACGTGCATCGTCCAGACCGATGACGTCGACGGGCTCCACGAGATCTTTCGGGCCAGGCTGAAGGCGGCGTACGGGAGAGTACCGAACCGCGGGCTGCCGCGAATCGGGCCGCTGAAGAACACGTCACACGGCGTGCGGCAGTTCCTCATGACCGATCCGGGAGGCAACTGCATCCGCATTGGGCAGAAGACGAGCGGCGACCAGCATCACCGGCCCGCCCCCAAGGAGACCTTCGCCCGGGCCCTGCACCACGCATCCCTCCTCGCGGACTCCAAGGAAGACCCGGCGGGCGCCGCGAAGATCATCGACTGGGCGCTGCACCTTCAGGACGAGCGGCCCACGCCTGTGCAACTGCTTCGTCTTCTCGTGCTGCGTGCGGACGTCGCCGCTCGCCTCGGCGAGCAAGATACCGCGACGTCCGCGCTCACCGCGGCCACCGCAGTCCACCTCACCGCTGAGGAACAGGAGTTCGTACACGACGACCTCGGGCGCCTCACGCAGCTGCTGGGCTGAGGGTCAAAGCGCTGGTCACAGCCACTCGCCACGAGATACGGGACGAGGACATCGCCCGGCTCTCCCCGCTCAAGCACCGCAACCTGAACCTGCTCGGCCGCTACAGCTTCACCGCCTCCACCCCGGCCGCCAGCGTCCTGCGCCCGCTGCGCGACCCGGAGGCGTCGGAGCCGGACGAAGACGACGACGGCGGGCAGGAGTGAGTATCAGGAGCCGATCGGATCAATCCGTGACGGGCAGGCACTCGGCGAGCAGAGCGACGACGTCACGCCAGGCTCGCTGTGCGTGCCGTGGGTGGTAGCCGACGCCGGAACGCACGGTGTGGTCGACCGGTGGATGGTGGAAGGCGTGAAGGGCTCCCCCGTAAACCACGAGGCGCCAGTCGACGCCCGCAGCCTCCATCTCTGCGGTGAACGCCTCCCGTTGCGCGGGCGGCATGATCGGGTCTTCCGACCCGACCCCGGCCCATACCGGGCAGCGAATGCGCGCCGCCTCGCCCGGTCGGCCCGTGGTAGTTGCGTTGACTGTCCCGATCGCGCGCAGATCGACACCATCGCGACCGAGTTCCAGTGCGACTGCACCCCCGGTGCCGTAGCCGACGGCGGCTATCCGATCGGGGTCGGTCCGCGGTTCGGTGCGCAACACGTCGAGCGCCGCATGGCCGATGCCTCTCATCCGGTCGGGGTCGGCGAGCAGCGGCAGGCAACGGGCCAGCATCTCCTCGGGGTCCCCCAAATAGCGCCCACCGTGAAGGTCGAAGGCCAGCACTACATATCCCAGCTCGGCGAGAGCATCGGCCCTGCGGCGCTCGACGTCGCTGAGCCCCGTGCCCTCTGGTCCGAGCAGCACCGCGGGCCGGCGGTCGACACCGGCCGGGAGCGCGAGGTGCCCGATCATCGTCAAACCGTCGGCCGGATACTCGACTGTACGCGTCGTAATCGTTGTCATGAGTCTGGACGGTAATGACCGTTGCGCCCGCTCGGGGTGGTGTTCACCGATGGCAGACAGCAGTCTGTCCCGACTACAACACCCGGACGCGTCGCCCTCCTGTCGGCAAACGATGGAACCCTCAAGTGATCAACGCACCACCCACAGATGATCATGTGATCGTGGAGGCACAGGTGCGTGACTACGGGTTTTCGCCAGCTCAGCAGGATGAGATTTGGAGACGCTGGCGCGAGGGGCAGCCGTTCAGCTTGATCGGACGGGCACTCGGGGCACCGATGCAGCGGGCCCGTCGCTTCCTGTACCAGAGCGGCGGCGTCCGCCTCACCCCGCAGAAGCGGTCAGAGCGGCATCTGAGCGGCAGCGAGCGTGAGGAGATGGCCCCGGAGTCCTAGCCCAGACACCAGCCGCAAAGTAGCCGGGTGATCACTTGGTCACCGCCGTGGCGGTCTGCTCGTCGTGTTCGCGGAGCATCCGCATGACGGTGGCGGGTGAGGGGTGCTGGCCCTTCTTCGCGCCGGTGGTGATGACGAGCCGCTTGGCGATGTCGCGCAGGCTCATCTCCTGGTCGCGCAGGTGGAGGGCCATAGACAGCATGGAGTCATCGGTGACGCCCGCGCCGCCGATGGTCTTGCCGCGCTTGCGGGCGGACTCGTGGCCTTCGAGGGTGCGGTCGCGGATGTACTCACGCTCCATGCCGGACATGGCCGCGAGCACGGTGAACACGATCCCGGACGGATCGTGCGAGCCCTTCAGCTCCCCGGTGAGGAACTCCAGCCCGATGTCGCTCGCTTTCAGCTCTTCGGCGAGCATGGCGAGTTCAATGCCGCGGCCGAGCCGCTTGTGCTCGTGGACGACGAGGGTCACCGCGACACCGGAGGAGCGGATCTCCCCGGCGAGCTTGACGGCGGCCTCCAGCTCGGGGCGCTTGGTGGCGCGGGTGGAGATCTTCTCCGAGAAGACCCGGGAGACCCCGGCTTCGACGAGGGAGTCGAGCTGTGCGTCGAGGGACTGCCGGGCAGTTGAGGCGCGGGCGTATCCGAGACGGACGTGCCCGGCCGGTTCGGCGCCGGCGCTGACGGGGTGGGGCAGCTCGGTCCACGCCGACCCCGGCTTGCGGACGGCGGGGGTCGGCACGCTAAGCGTCTTGGCGAGTTGGGGCACGAGGCGGAAGCGGGCTGTGTGGTACTGGATGGCCACCTTGCCCTTGCCGGTCCGGCACGGGGAGCCCGCAGGGGCGGCGCAGGTGGACATCGGGCAGTCGTGCGATTCCACGCGCTTGAAGTCGTCGCTCACGACCCGGAGCGTTTCATGAGGGTGTTTCAGGCGTCTAGTTGTTTGCAACAACTCATGAAACATGATCGCCGCAGGTGGACTCTCGGGAGGGCGGGTGTTTCACGAGCGACCACTCATGAAACAGCCCGGGACTCACTTGACTGTCTGGCCTCCAGGTTCAGGTCGGTGGAACGCCAGTCGGTGAAGGGCGTGCACCGGGATCAGCGACGCCAGGAAGTCGACGAACAGCTCCAGTTCGTCCAGCAGGCTCGGCTCCTCCAGGCACACCACGATGCGCGACCCGTCACCGCTGTCGTTCACCGCTCCGGCGGAGATTCCCCAGCGCGTCCACATCGGGTGCGCCTGCATCCGCTGGATGTTGGCGACTGGCATGGCGAAGTCGTGCCACGTGCCGAGCTGCTCCGCCGTCAGGGTGCCGGTGTACAGCGCGTGGGCCAGCCTCGCGGAGTGCACGGCGGCAAGCTGAACGCGCCGGACCTGCGGGACAAGGCGGCATGCCCGGAGCAACAGGCCTTCAGGCGTGGATCGGACGAGGTCGCACTGGTCGCGGAACGTTGGCGCGGCAAGCAGCCGTCGGCGGGCGTCGGCTCTGATGTTCGCCTCAAGGTCGGGCGGCAGGGCTCCGACCGGGACGCCGCTCAGGCGGGACACGTTCTCTTTCAGAAGCTCCACCATGCCGTCGACCACGATCTCCAGGTCGTCTGTGTCGATCTCCTCGTCGGAGTCCCGGTAGAACAAGGCCACCGTTTCAGGCGAGTACGGCGACTCTTCCCGGACCGGGCCCATCTCGACGTTCTCGAGGTTCCAGGTGCGCCCCGACCGCCGGGCTTTCCGTTCAGCGGCGCCCAGCCGGGCCATCGCGGCTTCTTTCGGTGAATCGGCCCGCACGTCCATGCCCAGACGCCGGCGCCCCGCTGCCAGGTTCTCGAGGACAGCTTCGCGAAGGAGAGCTACATCCGGTTCGGACAGCGTGGCGATCAACGA
Source organism: Streptomyces sp. NPDC001880 (assembly GCF_053594575.1). Lineage (NCBI taxonomy): Bacteria > Bacillati > Actinomycetota > Actinomycetes > Kitasatosporales > Streptomycetaceae > Streptomyces > Streptomyces sp. NPDC001880. The sequence continues at coordinate 4,223 of NZ_JBSFET010000149.1, read as the reverse complement.
GATCGGGCCCATCGTCAAGGTGCCCTGCCGCGCGTGATCGATGAGCACCCGCGCCCGTTCGACGATCTCTTCGCTGAGCGCCGACTTGCTGCCTCCGCCCCCGGCGTACGCCCTGGGGAGTCTCGGCAGGAAGCCTCGCTTCTGCCACCGCTCGATCTGCGCCTGAGACGCCCCAGACAGTTCCATCAGCTCGCGCATTGCCGTGCTCGTGGTCCTCGCCATGGGCTGAGCGTAGAACCTCGCGATCTTCCGGGATCGCCCTGCTGGTGGCCGCGCTGGTGACATGACGTCGCGCCATTCGGTGCAGACGGACCGCCAGTTCGGGCGGACATAGCGAGGAGAACGTCGTGACCATCCAGATCGCGCCGCTGGCGGCCCTGCTCATCGTCGTGGGCTACGTCGTCGGCTTGGCGGTCTTCAAGTACACCGCCCGGGCGCACGGCGCCTCCGGCCGTGGGGACCTGGTGGCGTCGATCGCCTCGGGGGCCACCGTCGCGACGCTCCTCGCGCTGCTGCTCAATCCCGGCTTCGGGCAGCCGGCGGCGCCTGCCTCGCCGACGACAAACCCGGCTTCGACTACGTCCCCTCGGTAGGCACGAACCATGATCCGCCCGGTGTCTCTTTACTCGATCGGTCGGCGGCGTCCGCCGGGGTGCGGGGCCGGGGAACAGCGGCAGTCGGCTCCAGGTCGAGGCGCTTGCTCATGTCGAGACGGAAGGTGCCGTACGGGTTGATGTTCGACCAGAACAGGGCGGTCAGGCCGCGCCGGTCCTCGTCGCTGAGCCTCTTGGCCCACTCCGGTTCGGCGAGGACCTGCTTGCACCAGCATGGTGTTGATGTGTTCTCTGAACTTCGAGGTGGGCCCGCAGTACGGCGTCTGATCGGCCAGCGGCAGGTCAGGGCAGGAGTTGGCGAGCCTCGGCCCAGAGGAGAAGTTGATCTCGTATTGGGCCGGGCCGCAGGCGGTTCATGAGCCTTTCAAGATGGGCTGTCAGGTTCTTGTGCCGCCGTAGCTCGCGGATCTGCTCGATGGGGAGCTCACGCCAACTGCTGGTAAGAGCACGGGCCTGTGGCAGTGTGAGAGCCAGCGCGTCGAGCGTGTCGGACGCCAGCCTCTCGGGGCTCCAATCGGGATCCTTGTCGTCGGGACCGAGGTGGTCGATGACCCACATTCGGAGCATGAAGTCCTGTTGGACCTCGCGCGATGGACTACCGGGATCGTCACCGGGCATGCGCCGGTTCGCCAGCAGTGACAGCTTGGCCCACTGCCGTCGGACTTCCTGCGGCTGCTCGGAGTCGTAGTAAGCGTGTTGCTGCGCGACGATACGTACTGCTTCAAGCTGCCGGCGGTCAGCGTCCGTGGTGAACGCCTGAAGGCGCTCGATCGGCCACGTGCTGAGTCCGAGCTCCGGTTCTTCGTGATCTGTGCCGGTGCTCAATGATCTTCGCTCCTGGTCCTTGGCATGCCGAGACTGACGGTTGTTCTTCGGCAGGAACGACGGTCGATCTGGGTGAGCTTATCCGCGGCGCCGGCGAGGCTGACCTTCAGTCCTTCGACCTCGCCGAGCCAGCCCTCCTTCTCGGCTTCGGCGATCCGGTCGAGCAGGTTGTCGCGGATGGCCACGATGCGGCGGCGCTGGTCGGGGTCGGGCCGCACAGCCTGCATCGCAGACAGCTTTATTCGAACTAGTCCAGACGGCCTGGCGGGGTCGGATCGCAGTCGAGTTACTCAAAGTAGTGGGCAACAATCTCGGCGCCAGCGAGCATTGGGCGTGTCGCGCCGCCGTCTCCGGCCTGCCTGGTCGCCCTTCAACGGGCGTCCGGAGACGGGGGAGAATGCAGCACATGGATGACGCGTTCACACTCCTTCGGCAGGCCGTCGATCTGCTGCCGCAGGACGCAGCGGCAGAGAACGGACAGACGGTCGGGGATGTGCGCGAGGACATCGTGCGCCAGGAGTGGGAGATGGTGCTCTGCGTTCTCATCGAGATCGGGGATGTCCATCCCGTGTCCGTTGACTTCTGGGAACTCCTCGCGGAGGCCGCTCGCCAGATGATGCTCGACCGCAGCCGGCGTTGGTGCGAGTGGCGGGGCTGGGAAGTTCGACACGGCACCGTCCGGGCGACCCTGAGCCTGGTGGGTGCGGAGGAGGGCCGACGCCGGACTGCCTTTGCCGCAGACGGGCGGCTCCGGCCGATGTGGGACATTGGCAACCGCACCGCTGGCGGGGAGCGAGAACTGAACATCGCCCGGTTGTGGGTGGAGCATGCGCAGGAGCTCGGCCCGGGAGAAACCGCCGACGTTCGGCTGGCTCCTCTGAGCCCCGAGCAGTGGAGGCACCTGAAGTGCGGCGATGTGATCACCATGTACGAAGCCCGACCTGTTTCCGGAACGGCCACCGTGATCGAGGTCCTGCCGCCGCGCGCCTGAGCTCATCTCGCGTCAGGCGGGCTCCGGCTGCAGCCAGGTGATCTTCGAAAACTGTCCGAGCTCAGATGGCGGGACCAGTACTGTTCCAACGTGATGAAGCCGGATGGGATGAAGCTGGGGATTGAAGCAGCGCGCCTTCTCGCCGTTGCGGACTGCTGCGAGATAGCGCCGGGGCTGAGCGAGATCGAGCTCCAGCGTATTGAGCGGGAGTACGGCATCGAGTTTGCCGACGACCACCGGGCTTTCCTGTCGTCGGGCTTGCCGGTCAGTCAGCCGCCCGAAGAGGGGGACACGTGGGAGAACCCGTGGCCGGACTGGCGCAACGGCGACCCCAAAGGACTCCGAGAGCGGCTTGAGTGGCCCGTGGAGGGCGTTGCCCTGTCGGTCCGACGCGGCTACTGGCATCCGAGCTGGGGGCAACGGCCGGAGGATGCCGACGAGGCCCTTCAGCAAGCTCAGGCGCTGCTTGCCCGGGTCCCCAAGCTCGTTCCCATCTACGGGCATCGGTTTCTGCCTGGTGGCCATGGCTCCTACGGTCACCCGGTTCTCTCAGTGTGGGGCACCGACATCATTTGTTACGGCACTGACCTGGTCGACTACGTCAACCACGAGTTCGACGATTTCGACGCCCACACCCCCGACGACTGGCGCCCGCAGGCGACCGTCTCGTTCTGGCGGGATTTCCTACCCGCGACTTGATCTCGCGGCGGCAACCGTCCCTAATGCGCGGTCGACTCACAAGGGGCCTGCCGCGGTTGGTGGGGTTTCGGGCTCGGCGCTACTTCGTCCGGCGTTCCGGCGGAAGTCGGGCATGCCCAGGTGGACGGTGGACGGTTGCGCTGCACGCTCGCGCATGGCCTCCAGCTTCTGCGCGGCGGCGGCCATGGTGGTCTCGATGGCGGCGACCTCACCGAGCCAGCCCTGGTCCCGGGCCTCCTGGAGGCGGTCGACGAGGTTGGCGTGGATCTCCTGGAGACGTGGCATCTGGGCCGGGTCCACGAGAAGTAGGGGACATCTGACGCAGGCGTTTTCATGCTGGCACGGGGTCGCGTAGTCGCGGCCGCAGGTCCCCAGGGCGACCTTGTGGAGTTCGAAGTGGGCCAGGAACTCGTTCCACTCGGTGGCGGTGAGCTCGCGGTACTCTTCGCTGGGCCGCTCGGTTCTGCGGCGGGCGATGAAGGCCCGGTGATGGGAGATCACGTCCTCCGGGTAGATCGCGGCATAGCCCATGGTCGTGTCCAGAGCGGCGTGGCCGCAGATCTTCGCGGCGATGTGCGGCGGCAGTCCGGAGCGGATGGCGTCGGTCACGAAGATCCTTCTGAAATCGTGGGGGCGCCATTCGAGCGGATCGCCGGCCACGGTGATCCGGGCGGACTGTGAGGTCGCGACCAGGCACTCGCGGATGTAGCTGCGGGTCAGCGGCCGGTCCTCGGTGCCGTACCGGCGTTGGAACAGGAACGGCATGGGCGGGCTCCAGGTCTGCTCGAACACGTCGTAGGCCGACACCAGCGGCAGGGCGGCGTTCCCGGCCCGGACCCGGAAGATCACTGCGGTCAGCACCTCCGCCAGCTCCGGGGAGACCAGCAGCAGGCGCTCCGCATCGGTCTTGGACGCGGCGACCTGCAGCATCGGCACCACCTCGCCGGTGGTGGGCAGAGTGTAGGCGATGAAGCTGTGGTGGGTGAGCTCCAGCATCTCTGTCGGCGTACGGACTTTCCTCCCCAGTTGCGTACGGGCGAACGTCCCCAGCTGTCAGGCCACGTCGTTCTCTCGCTCGATGGCCTTGAGGCGGT
>NZ_JBSFET010000148.1:0-9262 GCF_053594575.1 Streptomyces sp. NPDC001880 | reverse complement strand
ACGACGCGACCTGCTCGACCGTCAACTCATGAGTACACAGTCATACCAACGACAGCCAGTCTTGATGGTCACCCCAGATGCGGTTGCAGTACTAGACGATCAAGTCCTATGTCTGGCTGGCACGTCTGGCGAGATCCTGTTTGTGAGCGGTGCACTCGTCGCGGCGACTCTGGCGGTGACGTCCGTGGTCATCCACCGGGCGCCTTCTAGGACAGGAATTGACCTAGAGCGGAACTAGCGTCATCACCAACGTTGAGGCACTCGCACTCCAGGAGGCAGCCAGATGTCCGTCAAGCCGGTTCCCCAGGGCTACAACACCGTGACGCCGTGGATCATCTCTCGCGACACAGTGCAGCTCATCGACTTCATGAAGAGGGCGTTCGACGCGGAGGAGCTCGCATGCCTGGCCGGCAAGGATGGAAGCATCGAGCATGCAGAGGTGCGGATCGGTGACTCGGTGGTGATGATGTTCGACGCGCGGCCGGAGTGGCCGCCGACCCCCGGCTTCCTCCGCCTCTACGTCGAGGACGCCGACGCCGTGCATCGGCAGGCTGTCGCGGTCGGCGGCACCTCGGTCACCGAGGTCACCCACCTGTTCTTCGGCGACCGGGTCGGGCGGGTGCGTGACCCGCTGGGCAACCTGTACTGGATCCAGACCCGCATGGAGGACCTGAGCCCGCAGGAGATGGAACGCCGCCTCGGCGACCCGGAGTTCACCAAAGCGATGGAGTATGTCCAAAGCGCCGACTTCTTCCCAGGCCGGGCCTCTGACTTCGGCTGAGCAGCCATTGTGCTGCCTGCAGTCCCGGGGTGAGAAGAGGGTGTCCAAGATCGTTGTGTGACGAACAACCTGGACACCCTGCTGACCGCACTGTACGTGAAGATCGACGACGAGCTGGAGACAGGCCGATGGATGGGCAGGCCACCACAGTTGACCGATGCGGAGCTGGTCACGCTCGCGGTCGCGCAGGCGCTGCTGGGCTTCGGTTCCGAGACGCGCTGGCTGCGGTACGCGAACGTGCACCTGGCGTCGATGTTTCCGTATCTCCCGCAGCAGTCCGGGTACAACAAGCGACTCAAGGCCGCGTTGCCGCTGGTCAAGAAGGCGATACGGATACTCGCGGCGGACACGGACTTCTGGTTCGACACCCACTGGATCGTCGACTCCACGCCCGTGCCGTGCGGCATGTCGCGGCCGACGGTGAAACGCTCGGAGATGGCCGGCTGGGCCGGATACGGATACTGCGCCTCGCACTCGCGGTTCTTCTGGGGCCTGCGCCTGTATCTGGTCTGCACGCCGACCGGAATGCCGATCCTGTGGGCCCTGGCCAACCCGAAACTCGACGAGCGCGAGGTCCTGCAAGCCATGCTCGACATCGACACCGGTCTCGTGACCGACCGGCCCGGCCTGCTGCTCATCAGCGACAAGGGCTTCGCTTCCAAGGAGTTCGAGAACGACCTCGCCATGCGCGGCATCACCTTGCTGCGGCCATCGTTCAAGCGGGAGAAGAAGCGCAAGGGCGAGGGGCTGCTCAAGTCGGTGCGGCAGCTGATCGAGTCGGTGAACGACACGCTGAAGGGGCAGTTGGACCTGGAGCTGCACGGCGGACGGACCTTCGAGGGCGTCGCCGTCCGGGTCGCCCAGCGCATCCTGGCGATGGCCGCCGCTATCTGGCGCAACCACAAGACCGGCGCGCCGATCACGCGCTCGCTGGTCGCATTCGATCACTGAAGACATCGGACTTGATCGTCTAGGGCGTGTCTCCGGTTGTGATCACTGAGTGGGCTGGAGGCTGCGGATCCAGATGACCGCGCCGCGGAGGTGGAGGTCGGCGAGGTAGCTTTCGGGCGTCTTGTCGTATCGGGTGGCGAGTCCTCGCCAGGCCTTGATCTTGTTGATGGCGCGTTCGACGGTGTTGCGGGCGCGGTAGAGATCGGTGTCGTGAGTGACCGGCCTTCCGCCCCGATTGCCCTTTTTCTTGCGGTTGGCTGCCTGGTCCTTCTTCTCCGGGATGACGGCCTTGATCTGGCGATTTCGCAGGTGGGCCCGGTTGGCCCGGGAGGAATAGGCCTTGTCGCCGGCGACGGCCGCGGGGCGGGTACGGGGGCGGCCGACCGGGACACGGACGCGCACCTTGCTCAACACGGGGATGAACTGTGGGCTGTCGGCGGCCTGCCCGGCGGTCAGGAGGAACGCCAGTGGGCGGCAGTTGCGGTCCGCGGCGAGGTGGACCTTGCTGGTCAGTCCGCCGCGGGACCGGCCGAGCAGGGCGGCCTTCAGGCGGGCCTGCCGCCTCAGGCGGATGCGTCGCCGCTCGGCTCGGTTCGGGTCGTCGTCCTGCCCGTTCTGTCCCTCGGGCGGTCCCCTTTTTGCCGGGCAGCTTCCTCCAGGGCGGCCAGGACATCCCCGTCCACCCGCATGCCGGCCGCGTCGTGATGGGCGCGTGCCGTGGTGGAATCCGCGCTGAGCAGGGACATGTCGACCTGCTCCCGCCGGGCGGCCTCGGCGATCATGCCTTTGAGCAGGGCATCGAAGACGCCCGCATCGCGCCACTGAACGAACCGGTTGCAGACGGTCTGCCAGGCCCCGAACCGGGCCGGAATCTCGCGCCACTGACTGCCGGTGCGGAACCGCCAGATCACCCCCTCGAACTGGTCGCGCAGCCGCTCGGGATACGGGCCGAACCTGCCTATCGGCTGGAACGGCTCGATCAACTTCCACTCTTCATCGGCGAGTTGCGCATGCGTCATACCAGAGTCCTACCGGATCGCTGCCCTGGTGGGGGCTCAAAACCCGGTTTTGATCACGACCGGAGACAGACCCTAGTGCCCGCTCAGTCGGAAGCGAGGATGCGGCAGATGTCGCCCTCGGTGCAGGTGGCGGGGTCGGTGGCGGAGGCGGTCAGGGTCAGCTCGCGCAGCATGGTGCGGGTCGCCTTCAGCTCGGCGATCCGGTGCTCGACGTCGGCGAGGTGCCTGTTGAGGATCTCGGCGACGTGAGCGCAGGGCGGGTGGCCGTCGTCGCGGATCGCCAGGACATCGCGGATCTCGGCGAGACTGAGGCCGGCCGCCTGGGCGGAGCGGATGAAGCCGACCCGGGCCGGGGCGTGGGCCGGGTAGACGCGGTAGCCGCCCGAGGTACGGGGCGGATCCGCCAGCAGCCCGGCCTGCTCGTAGAAGCGCAATGTCTTGGTGGTGGTGCCGGTGGCGGCGGCGAGGGCTCCGATGCGCATGCCTCCACCGTAGCCCTTGACCTTCCAGCGTGGTGGAAGGTCTACCGTGGGTCGCGTGACCAGAGAGGTGCCGCTGATGCGCGTGGAGATGCTGATCGTCCCGGACTGCCCGAACAGCCCGGTGCTCAGGGAGCGGCTGGCGCTCGCCCTCGCGGGCCGCACGGACGTGGAGGTCGCCGAGCACGTGGTCGACGGCCAGGCGGAGGCCGAACACCGGGGTATGCACGGCTCGCCGACGCTGCTGGTGGAAGGCCGCGACCCGTTCGCCGCCCCGGGCGCTCCGGCTAGCATGTCCTGCCGCCTCTACCGCAGCGCCGACGGCCGGGTCGGCGGAGCGCCCTCTGTCGAGGAGCTGCGGCGCGTGCTCGGCACTCCCGCCACTGGCGGAGCGGACCGGGCAGCCGGACGGGCCGGGCAGGGTCGGCTCGCCCCGATCGACGGTGGCCTGCGGGCGGTGCAGCAGGCCGTCCTGCGCTCCTTCGCCACCACCGGCGCCCCGCCCGAGCAGGCCGAGCTGGAGACGGCGGCCGCGCCCTTCGCCGTACCGGCCGCCCGGGTACTCGCCGAACTGGCTGCTGAGGACTTTTTCACTCTGGACGACGCCGGCCGAATCCAGGCCGCGTACCCGTTCTCCGCCACCGCCACCGAGCACGTCGTGCAGATCGCCGACGGGCCCACGGTGTGGTCGATGTGCGCGATCGACGCGCTCGGCATCCCGGTCATGCTGGGCACCGACGCCGTCATCACCTCCACCGACCCGCTCACCGGCGAGAACATCCGGGTGGAGTTCACCGGCGGCAAGACCACCTGGCAGCCGGCCACCACGGTGGTCTACTACGGCGCCCGCCCCGGCACCGGCCCGGCCGCCGCCGTGTGCTGTGGCTACCTGCGCTTCTTCACCGACCTCGCCACCGCCGAGCAGTGGACCGGCCAGCATGCCGACATCAGCGGCGCCGTGCTGGACCAGGCCGAGGCCGAGCGCCTGGGCGCGGACATCTTCGGCCCGTTGCTGGCCGCACCCGCATAGGAAGCCGGACCACCATGAACCCGCCGCAACGCCGCGACCCGACCGAGAAGGGCATTTCTCTGTCAAGTTCAGCGTGTTGGCGGCGCCCTCCCCCCGGTGCCTGGCCGACGCTTATTGGTGGGTGTGCAGGGTGTCGGTGAGGTGGGCGTGGTGGTGGCGCCAGCCCGAGGCGATACGGGTTGCGCCCGCCAGGTGAGGGTGGTCGTCCGGGAGGTCGGTGTGATCGTGCTCGGCACCGGCCTGTTCCCGTGACGGCCACAGCCGCACTGCCAGCAGTCCGGCGCCCAGCGCGATTGCGCCCAGCGCCAGCACGGCCGACTGTAGTCCGGCCGCCGCGCCGAGCCAGCCGGCCAGCGGATACGTCAGCAGCCAGCAGCTGTGCGAGAGCGAGAACTGGGCGGCGAACACGGCCGTGCGTTCCTGGGGCGCGACCTCTCGGCGGAGCAGTCGTCCTGCTGGAGTGAGCACCATCGAGCCGGCTCCGCCGAAGAGGGCCCATGCCGTCAGGAGCGCGGGCCAGCGCCAGTTTCCGCTGTCGGCCGCCGTGATGGCGCCCAGGCCCCCGAAGACGAGGGGAAGCAGCAGGGCGCCGCGCAGCATTACCGCGCGGTCGGAGGCCCGGTCCAGGACGTGGGGCAGCAGCAGTGCCACGGCCATTGAGCCCGCCCCGTAGGCGCTGAGGGCCCAGGGCACGTCGGCGACCTCGCGGCCGAGGTGGTCGTGCACGTAGATGACGGTGTTGACGGTGGCCACGGCGCCCGCCGCTGCGACCGCGAGGTCGAGGGCGAGCAGGGCGCGCAGTTGCGGGATGGTGAGGAAGAGGCGCGTGCCCGCGGTGGCTCTGGCGTAGACGCTGCCGGTGCGCGAGGTGGCGGGGGTGTCCGGTTTGGGCAGTACGGCTCCGATCACGAGTGCCGCCGAGGCGACGAAGCCGAACACCGTGCCCAGGAAGAGCCAGTTGTACGTGATCAGGGAGAGCAGGGCGGCGGCCAGGGCCGGGCTGAACAGGCTCTCCAGGTCGTAGGCGAGGCGGGACAGGGACAGCGCCTGGGTGTAGTCGCGCTCGGCCGGGAGCACGTCGGGGATCACCGCCTGGAACATCGGCGTGAACGCCGCGGACGCGGCCTGCAGCAGGAAGATCAGGACGTACACCTGCCAGACCTGGTCCACGAACGGCAGCAGCAGCGCGACGGCGGCCCGGGTCGCATCCGCTCCGACCATCAGGGTCCGGCGCGGCAGCCGGTCGGCGAGTGCGCCGATGGCCGGGGCGATGGCGACGTAGGCCACCATCTTGATCGCCAGCGCGGTGCCGAGCACCGCCCCGGCATCGGAGCCCGCGATGTCGTATGCGAGCAGCCCGAGTGCCACCGTGGCCAGGCCGGTGCCGACCAGGGCGACGACCTGGGCGGTGAACAGACGGCGGTAGGTGCGGTTGCGCAGCACGAAGAGCATGCGAGGGCACTCCCTGACCAATGCGAACGGGCGGCGACTCCACCGTAATCAACATGTGCACACCTGCGCATCTATCGAACGTAAACGCTTCGGGCTGGTTGTTCCGAGTCGGCCGTAGGCTGTCGGCATGACCAAGAGCGATCCCGCAACACCTGCGCCGCATGCGCATCTGCGGGCCCCCGACAGCGCTCGTCTGCGCGAGGCCACCGAGGTGTTCGCGTTGCTCTCCGACACGACCCGGCTGCACCTGCTGTGGCTGCTCGCCCGGGAGGAGGCGGACGTCGGCTCCCTGACCGGGCAGGTCTCCGCCTCCCGCACCGCCGTGAGCCAGCACCTGGCCAAACTGCGCCTGGCGGGCCTGGTGGAAACCCGCCGCCAGGGGCGGCACATGTACTACAGCCTGAGCGACGGACACCTGCGGCGCCTGGTCATGGAAGCGCTCAGCCACGCCGACCACCGGGTCAGCGGGCAGGCCCCGCACGCCTGAACCACACATGAGTCGGCGCTGTCGGACCGCTCTGCCAGACTCCCCGGATGAGCGCACAAGCCCCGGTGTCCTTTCGTCAGTACACCCGCCCCCATGATGTCGATGCAGCATTGCAACAACAGCTGGCACGCTGCTGGATCGAGGTGAGCGACGCCGGAGGAGCCGCCGGTTTTCCCTTCCCACCCGTCGACCCCGACGAGGTCGCAGCGGCGGCAGCGGACCTCGTCGCTGCACTGGACGCGGACCGCAGCCGTCTCTTGACGGCGTGGGCCGGCAGCGAGCTCGCCGGCTGGCTGAACATGCGCAAGGACGCACATCCCCTCGTCACCCACCGGGGCACGCTCCACCACGTCCAGACCCGCACCTCCGCACGTGGGCGTGGCATCGGCACGGCCCTGATGAACCGGGCCCGTGAGATCGCCCGCGACGAGATGGGCCTTGAACAACTCCACCTCGCCGCGCGCGGCGGTGTCGGACTAGAGGACTTCTACGGGCGTCTCGGCTGGAAGGAGATAGGCCGCTGGCCCGGCGCCTTGCGACTGGCTCCCGGAGACGACCGGGACGAGGTTCTCATGCTCCTGGCACCGTTGTGACACGGACGCTTCGGTGCCTGCGGAGGGAGGGCGAGGAGTGGTGGTGTCCGACTGACCGGGGGTGTTCTGGGGAGACTGGGCGCTCGGCCGTCTCTGACGCGGTCATCGCCCGGCCGGTTTGCCGGTGCCGTGCACGCCATTCGTACGAGCGAGGCGAGGCCTCGTCCGGTGGGGCGGTGGTTGACGGGCACCACCTGCCCACGTCCGGCGGTAGGGGAGGGCAGCAACGGCGGCCACCGCCTCTACGGTGAGGATGCGGTGATCGCGCTGTGGGTGATCGAGGCCGCCCAGCGGCTCGGGTTCACGCTGGAGGAGGTCGGGCCGTTAAGCGAGCGGCGAACCAAGAGCGCAGGGATTCCGAAGCCATTGGTGTCATTGCGGGGTGTGCCCGGTGCTGCGGTGGCGAGGGCGGCGCCGGCCTGGTCGGCGAGGGTCACAGCGACCAGACGGGTCTGGAGGGGCCCATCTCTGCGGCCACGTGGGAGATCGGGCGTTCCCGGCAGCGCTCGATGAGTCGGCGCCTTCCTTCGACCGACAGTGGGGCGTTGCGGTGGAGCGGTGCTGGGCTGCGGTGATGGGTTCGGGCAGATGGGCGGGTGCGGTTTTCGACACGTGTGATCAGGCGCTCGCGCCCGGGCGTCCTGAGGGGAAGCCGTGCCTGCGGGCGGTGACCACAATGACCAGTACCGGAGCAAGGAGCGCGAGCACGGACCAGGGGAAGGATGCGGGGCCCAGACTGCCGAGAAGGAGGCCGCCGATGACCGCGCCGGCGGCGATGGCGGTGTTCCACAGGGTGACGAGCATGGCTTGGGCAGTGTCCGCGGAGGTGCCCGCAGCGTCAGCCAAGGCTGTTTGCAGGAGAGCGGCAGCACCGCCGAATCCCAGTCCCCACAGTGTCCCTGCGGCGTAGACCGCGACAGCGCTGTCGGCGAGCACCGCCAGGACGGTGGCCGCTACGGCGAACAGGACGGTGCTGGCGATGGTGAGGACGCGTGGGCGACGGTCGATGTGGGCGCCTACCACCCAGATGCTCACCACCGACGCCATGCCGAAGACGAACAGCACCAAATCGACGGCATCGGCCATGCCGAGTCGGTCAAGGAACGTGGCGATGTAGGTGTACAGGATGTTGTGGGCCAGGACGAAGGCCAAAGTGACGAACAGAACTGGTGCCACCCCGGGCAGGCGGAGGGTTTGTGCGATGGGGGCCCGGCCGTGTCTGGGCTTGCCCGGGATAGTCCGGAACCGCCAGACCGATCCACGCGAGCAGGATGACAGCGAGCACGGTCATGGACCAGAACGTGATCCGCCAGCCGAACGTCTGACCGAGGAGGGTTCCTGCGGGCACCCCGAGCGAGAGGGCGAGTGGTGTGCCCGCCATTGCTACCGCGGTTGCCTTGCCCTGGAGCGTGCCGGGCACCATGCGCCGCGCGTAGCCGGCCAACATCGCCCAGACCAGTCCGGCGGCCAGTCCGGCGACGAATCGAGCGGCCATCGTCAGCGCATAGTTTCCTGAGACAGCTGTGACGGTATTGGCGAGCGCAAAACCAACCATGGCGGTCAGCAGCAGCCGTCTGCGCCGCCATCCGGAGGTGGCCGTGGAGAGTGGGATCGCCGCGACAGCGGAACCGATCGCGTAGATCGTCACCGACTGCCCCATCGCAGATTCGCTGACCCGCAGACTCTCGCTCATCGAGGGCAGTACCCCCGCCGGCAGTGCCTCGGTCAGGATGGTGATAAAGGCGGCAGTGGCCAGCGCAGCCAGGGCGCCCAGGGGGGAGCCGCTGGTCGCTGGCTTCGTTCGCGGCGCTGGTCAGCCGCGCGGCTTGGGTTCGCATGGCAGCTATGCTCGAACCATCACATTGATGTGAAGGTCAAGCGAGCAAGCGTGAGGTCGGGCACATGCGTATCGGAGAACTGTCGGAGCGCACCAGCACCCCCCGAAGGCTCCTGCGCTACTACGAGGAGCAGGGCCTGATCACCGCAGCCCGCTCCCCGAACGGCTACCGCGACTACGAGGACTACCTGGTGGACAGGGTCCTGCAGATCAGAGGACTGCTCGACGCCGGCCTGCCGACCCGGATCATCAAACAGATACTCCCGTGCCTCGATCAGCCCCGGATCATCTACTTCTCGGACGCGACACCCGAGATGATCGGCACGCTGGAGCGTGAACGCGACCGGATGACCGAACGCATCGAGTGCCTGATCCGCAACAGAGACGCCATCGCCGACTACCTCAACGCCGTACGCAGCAACAAGTCAGCCAATGCCACATCCGAAGTGCCTACAACGTCATGACACATAACATCTAGGGCCGATAGATTAGCTCGATCATTATGGCGATGATCAACCCCCATACGCCGATACCAAGGTGAACCGCCCCGGTTCGAATGGAGACTCGATTCCGTGAAAGGATTGAGTCATGGCACGCCCCTCTTCGTATCCCCTTGAGCTGCGCAAACGAGCG
>NZ_JBSFET010000147.1:0-9278 GCF_053594575.1 Streptomyces sp. NPDC001880 | reverse complement strand
ACCTGCCATGCTACACTCTTCCCCCACCCCACGCTCTTCCCATCTCTCCGGGTCCGGACCGTCGGTGGCCTGCCGGACCTCGCGTCCGGCAGGCCGGATCCGCAAGGCCACGAAGCGGGAGTACATCCGTTTGAAGCCGCTGCGGCCGGTGCCGGGCCGGGAGCCTTCCCGCCACTGCACCCCTCGTGCGGCCTTGCGGCCCGCCGCGATGACCAGCTGCTTCACCGACTGCGGCTTGTCGGGGTACTTCTCCACCGGCGGGCGTCCGGTCCCGGAGTACGGCTCGGCCACCGGCACCGCCTCGCCGGGCTGGGCCGACAGCGTGGTGGAGATCCCCACCACATAGTTCAGGCCGCGGGCCTGCGCCCCGTGCCGGAACGCGGCAGCGTCGCCGTACCCGGCGTCCGCGACGGCCAGCGGCACCTCGATGCCCCACGAGCGGGTCTCATCGAGCATGTCCAGGGCCAGCTGCCACTTCTCCACGTGACCGACATCGTCGGGAATCCCGCAGGCCGTGCGACGGGCGGCCTTGTCCGGATCGGCCTCCGGAGAGGCGGGATCCCAGGTCCGGGGCAGGAACAGCCGCCAATTGACCGCCGTCGAGGCGTGGTCGTGGGCCAGATGCAGCGAGACACCGACCTGACAGTTGGTGACCTTGCCCGCCGTGCCGGTGTACTGCCGCGACACGCACACCGAAGCGTCCCCGTCCTTCAGGAAGCCGGTGTCGTCGAAGACCAGTGCGGTGGGCCGGATGGCCGTTTCCATCGTCCAGGCCAGCCGCGCCCGGACATGGGCCGGATCCCACGGGCTGGTCGTGATGAAGTTGGCCAGTGCCTGGCGGTTGCCGTCCGCTCCCAGCCGGGCGGCCATCGGCTCGACCGACTTCCGCTTGCCGTCCGTCAGCAGTCCCCGCACGTAGACCTGCCCCCACCGGCGCTGATCATTGCGCGCGAACGGCTCGAACATCTCCGCCGCGAACGCCTCCAACTCAACACGTACAGCAGCAATCTCGTCCGGAGTCACACACCCTCAACGCCACACCCCACCTGCAGGACACGCACCACCACAGCCAACCTGACCAAGCACTACTAGGGCTTGCCGGGAATCAACACGTCGCGAGTCGGTCCCACTCGCTGCCCGTGGCCCGGTTCCAGATCGACTCGCCCTCCTCGTCAGGCGCGTTCCTGATGAACTCGGCCATCTCGTGCAGGGCCACCTGGGCGGCCAGGGCGTAGTCACGCCGGTAGGAGACGGCGAGCCAGCGGGCCTACGCCCCCGCGAACCCGCGTTCACACAGTCTCAACCAATCCCGGATGTCCCCAGCACACACCGCGCCCCGAACCTCAACTACACCCCCCGAAACGACATCACGGGTACAGCGACGTGCGGGCGCTGACCCTGAGCGTGGCTATCGGCAAGGTGCACGGCCTGGCGGTAGCCGAGGAGCCCGCGGCCGGGGCATCGCCAGCTTCCTACTGAAGCGGGCCTGGCAGGTCTACGACCTGCTCGACTACTTCCTGCTGTATGGGTCCTTCGAGACCGACCGGGACCTGGGCGCGTTCTACAAGGGCTGCGGATACGCCGTCCACGCCCCCGATGAGGGATTCCTGCTCGAGCGGATCAACCTGCCCTTCGGTATCCACGCCGGCCCCGACCAGTGCGTGTTCACCCGCTGGAGGTCGCCCCGCTGAGTGACCCGCTGCCGCACCGCGCCGTGGGCGTGGTGACCAGTGGGCGGGCTGCATCGTTGAACACGGCACGCGTGCATGAACATCCGCCCCCGCGGATACGCGAGGCTTCGAGTGCGGCGAGTAGACCCGCACTCGCGGCCGCGCAGTCCGACGCCGCGGTGCCAGCCTCCCGCTCGGCGCCAGGTATGACGTCATGCGCGTGACGGCCTGCGCGAAACGCCAGCGAGCCCCAAACCTGTGGTCCGGGTGTGTAGCCGGAGATCGGCAATGGTCTCCGGCTACCCGACCGTGGACGAGGCCCGAGCGGATGACCAGCGGCACGTCCCGAGCGGCGGCTGTCCCTGGACGTACTCCCGGTCACGCCGAACTGACCTCTGCCCACGTTGCAGATCCTGCGCGACGAACAGGTGGATGGCGGTCAACTCGGGGCGGTGTCCGGGGAACTTTACTAAGGTGGCGGGCAGTTCACCCTTGTGTCACCCACAGCAGGAGAACCATGGAGATCGCCATCACGGTGCGGGACGACGGTGGCCAGGTCGTCACCGACGACCTCAGGGGCTGGCTCGGCCGTCAGCGTGAGTTGCGTGGCCGTATTCAGCGGGGTTCCGCGGCAGCGCGGCCGACACTGGACACCATGGGCGCGGAAGCCGAACTCATCACCTTGCTCCTCGCCCCGGGAGGCGTGGCCACAGTGCTGGCGGCAGCGGTCGTCGCATGGGTGCAGAATCGCAGCGGCAGTCAGACGGTCACCATCACTCGAGCGGACGGCACCGAGGTCACTGTAACCTCGGACCGGGTCAAGGGGCTCACCGCCCAACAGACGAGTGAACTCGCCCAGCAGATTGCGGGATCCCTCATGCCGCAGGCCCAGCAGACCGACGGCGCCGCAGACGCCAACCCTCCGGCCGTCCGGTCTGCTGATGCTCCCGGAACGGGAACCCGGCCGGCCACCGGCTCGTCCGTGTCCGACGGCTGAGGACGCAGGTCCGTGACCCAGCCGCACTGCACCGGTGATCTCGCGGGGCCCGGCGCACGCGCTGTGGTCGTCGGCACAGCCCTCCACTCCAGCCCCTCCGCCCCTCCCAATCTTCCCAGCGTCGGGGCCACGGCCCGCGACCTTGCTGATGCCCTCCGTGAGGTCTGCGGCATGGATCCGGCGCAGATCACGCTCGTCGTCGACCCCCCGGACGAGGGCACCGTCATGGAAGCCGTCGAGGAGGCCGTGGACCAGGCCCGGGGCCTGGTGCTCTTCGCCTACATCGGGCACGGTCTACTCGGACCGCAGGACCAGTTGTACCTCGCCACCAGCGCCAGTTCCAGCTCAGGGATCGCCCGCTCGGTCCCGTACCAGTCCATACGGGACACGCTCAGCGCCAGTGGTGCCCGCACTGCTGTCCTCCTCGACTGCTGCTTCTCCGGCCTTGCCGACGCCGCTTCACGAGGATCGCTCCGCGATCCATATGTCTCCGCTCGGCCCACCGGCAGCTTTCTGCTGACATCCGCGTCGAACTACGCGGTTTCCTTTGCTCCGAAGGGTCAGCGCCACACCCTCTTCACCGGGAAGCTGCTGACCCTGCTCCGGGAGGGCGACCCCGCCGCACCGGCCTTGCTGACCCTGGACGGCGTGTACGCCCACCTCGACCGCATTTTCCAGGACGGGCCGGTGCGTCCCCACCGGCAGAGCGAGGACCGGGCCGGTGACCTCGTCGTCGCTGCCAACCGCGCCTACAGCGCCGGCCCCGCGGCGCAGGAAGCACCACCACACCCGGCAGACGGCACGTTTTGCCCCTACCCCGGCATGGAGCCGTTCCGGCCCGAGGGCCACGAACGGTTCTTCGGACGCGACATGCTCGTTGCCGAGCTGATCCAAGCGGTGACCGAGCCCAGCGATCCGACGAACGGAATGGGACGTGGGCCGGTCGTCCTCGTCGGCGCCTCGGGTGTCGGCAAGTCCTCGATCCTGCGGGCCGGACTGCTGGCCGGTCTCGAGCGCCGCTACGAAGCGAATCCGGTCACGCCGTGGCCGGCCCTGTTGCTAGCATCCCCCGGACCGCGCCCACTGCGTGCGCTCGCCACCCTGTGGGCAGAGGCCTCCGGTCGACCCCGGGAGAAGATCGAGCACCAACTGGGCGAGGGGCGTCTGCCTGATGGGGACTGTCGGGTGTTGGTGGTGGACCAGTTCGAGGAGGTCTTCACCCGGTGCCGGGACCATGAGGAACGCGCCCGTTTCGTCCGCGCCCTGTGCACCGGTGCGGGGAGCGGTGGCCCTTGTGTCGTCCTGGGACTGCGTGCCGATCACTACGGCAGTTGCCTCGACCACCCCCCGCTCATGCGGGCCCTCGACAAAGGACAGTTGATCGTCCCGCCCATGGACGAGCAAGGGCTGCGGGCAGCGATCGAAGGCCCCGCCCACAACGCAGGACTGCGATTGGCGCCCGGGCTCTGCGACCTGCTGCTCCGGGACACCCGGGAAGGTGGCGGTCGCGACCTCGGCTCCGCGCTGCCGTTCCTTGCGCACGCGCTCCGCCAGACCTGGGTACGTCGCGAAGGGGCCACGCTCACCCTGTCCGGATATGCCGACACCGGTGGGATCTGGGAATCCGTGGCGAGTACGGCCGACGAAATCTACGAATCGCTCGAGGGGCCAGGCCGCGACGACCTGCGTGAGCTGCTTCTGAGCATGGTCACTCTCGCCAGCAGCACCGATGAGCCGGTGCGCCGCAGGATCGGACTGGACGAACCCGTCGAGGGGCGATCACGGAAACAGCGGGACAGGATGGTCAGCGTACGCGACCGGCTGGCCCAGGCCAGGCTGATCACCGTGGACCGGAATGCGGTCCAGATCTCCCACGAGGCACTTCTGCGAGCCTGGCCGAGGCTGCGCCGCTGGATCGACGAGGACCGGGCCGGGCTCGTGATACGCCAGCAGCTGGCCGACGCAGCCGACGCCTGGGATAGTGCCGGGCGAGAGTCCGCATACTGCTACTACGGCACACGACTGGCCGCACTGACCGAATGGCTGCGCGAGAAGCGGCATGGGATGCTGCTCCGCCCTCTCGACCACGAGTTCGTGGCTGCCAGCCGCGAGTTCGACAATGACGAGCGAGAGCGCGAACGTCGCCAGCTGGAAGTGGAACGACGCCAAGCGCGCAGACTTCGGCTCCAGGCGCGCCGGCTGAAGCAACTTCTCGGGGCGGCGGCAGCGCTGCTGTGTATGGCGTTGATCGCCACGGGGATCGCACTCCAGCAGCGGTCGAACGCCCGGGACAGCGGGCAGATGGCGCAGAACCGCCAACTGCAGGCGGCCGCCCGCGCGAGCGTCGGAACCGACCCCAAGTCGGCGTTGCTCCTGGCCGTCGCCGCGTTTCGAGGGGCCCCGTCGCCCCAGAGCAGGGCGACACTGTTGGACGTGCTGAGCGGGATGCAGTACGCGGGCTCCGTCGATGCAACGCGCAATATGGTCGACTCGCTGGCTTACGGCGACGACGGTCGGACCCTGGCAGTGGGTGACGGCCTTGGAGTCGTCGGCCTGTGGGATACGTCCCGTCCTGGCGAGCCGCGGCAGCTGGCCGAGGTCGTAGCGAAGAATTCCGGCTTCAATGGGGATCCTGCGGCCTGGATCGGCGCCGGCAGATCCCTGCTCCTCACCGGTGCGGACACCGAGGCCTCCCTGGGCAGGTTCTCGCTCGCGGACCCGAGCCACCCCCGGCCCTTGGGCAGGATGCCGCTGCCGATGCAAGGAGTCATGGAGAAATCGGAGTTCAGCCCTGACGGCCGGATGCTGGTCACATCCAATGGCTGGGAGACCACGCTGTGGTCCATAGAGCCCGGCCGCGGCACCGGGCGTTCCCGTGCGTCGATTCCGCAACGGAAGAGCAACGTCCAGGCCGCGGCCTTCGGACCCGACGGCAAGCTCCTGGCACTGGGCCTGCAGAACGGCACAGTGGAACTCTGGAACGTCCAGGACCCCGACCGCCCGCGCAGCATCGGGGTACTCGACGGCACCGGCGGGCCCGTGCGCGCACTGACAATCAGCAGGGACGGCCGTACCCTCGCCGCCTCGTCCAGCGACGCCCAGGTCAGGCTGTGGAACGTCGCCCGGCCCGCCGAGGCCCGCCGCATAGCGGTGATCAGCGGCCACGGCGGCCCGGTGACAGCGGTCGCGCTCAGCCGGGACGGCCGTCTCCTCGCGGCGGGGAGCACGGACCACACGGCGACTCTGTGGGACATCTCCCAAGCCAGGCCCGTCCGTTCCGCCGTGTTCACCGGACACAACAACACCGTGTCGGCACTCGCCTTCTCACCCGACAGCCGCACTCTCGCCAGCGGCGACAAAGACGGCTCCGTCTTCTTCTGGTCCCTGCGGGACCGGCTGGCCCCCACCGTCACCGGGCGGCCCTTCACGTCGCCCGCACCCGACTACTACCGGTACTTCGAGTCGGGCACCCCGAACGCCCTGGCCCCCGATGGGGATCTACTGGCCATGGTGACTGCGGAGCGCCAACTGAGCCTCGTCCCGTTGACGGGACCCTCCGCGGGCCGACGCGCAGGCACCATACGGACGGATGCGCCCGTGAGTCTCGCGTGGGGCGGGCACTGGTTCTCGGCGGACGGCGCCCGCCTCGCTGCCGAAACACCCGAGGGCACCGTGACCGTATGGAACGTGAAGGATCCCGCACATCCCGTCCGGGAGTTCCAGCTGAAGGTCGCCCCGCCCGGTACCCGTGTCAGCGTGGCCTTCTCGGAGTCCGGCGGCCTGATGGCGGTCGGCGCGAACCGCACCGCGACCCTGTGGGACCTGTCCCGGCCGGACCGGCCTCGACGGCTGGGCACCGCCAAGACGAAGAGCGCCATCACCCCGGACGTCATGTTCGACCCGAAAGGCCGGATCCTGGCAGTGGGCACCACGCTGTATGACGTGACCGACCCGCGTGCGCCCAGTTGGCTGTCGGAACTCCCTCACCCTGACGGGGACAAGGGCCCGCTGCACGCCACGCCGCAGACATTCTCCCCCGACGGCAGGACTCTCGCTCTGACGGTGCCCGCCCGGAGCGGCGTCCTCTTCGACGTGTCCGACCCCAGGAAGCCCCGCTTCCTGAGCTATCTACGCAACGGCAGTGACACGGGGCCCTACTCGTTCAGTCAGGACGGCAGGCTGCTCGCGGGTACCGGCTCCGGCGCCCAGGTGCTCACCTGGGACGTATCGGATCCTGCCGCGCCACACCCTGTCACGTCGCTCACACTCGACGAGCAGGCATGGTCGCTCACACTCTCTCCCGACGGCAAGGTCCTCACCACATACGACGCCACAAACACCGCCACACGCTGGAACATCGAGCAACTCAGCGCGACACTTCGCGATCCCGTCGCTCGCGCCTGCCGCCTCGCCGGGGCCAACCCCACCGCCGCCGAATGGAAACAGATCGCCCCGGGTGTCCCCTTCCAACGCGTCTGCCCCAGCCTTGCTGCCGCGCCCACACCCAGCGCGCTTTCCATTTTCCCCCTCTTCTCAACCCCAGTTCCCGCCGGGAACTGACGGTTCCAGGTCACCGCCTGGTGGAACGGCAGCAGGTGGCAGACATGCCGCAGGTACGGTGGGGGTGGCCTTTGGTTGGAGCTTCCCCTTGATCTTGGACACCTGGAAACTGGGACGTGAGAGCCCAGAGGAAGCAGTGCCAGGTGGGAAGCAAGTACACGAAGCGGTACTCGGACGAGTACAAGCGGGACGCGATCGAGCTCGTGCGGTCGTCGGGTCGGACGGTGACCGAGGTCGCGCGGGAGCTCGGGGTCAGCTCGGAGTCCTTGCGGGGCTGGGTGAAGAAGGCCCGCACCGCTCAGGACACCGGATCCGGTCCCGTGGCCGGGCGGGCCGGGCAGAGTGCCGACGACCGGGACGAGGAGCTGAAGCGGCTGCGGAAGCTGACCGCTGAGCAGGCGAAGACGATCGAGATCTTGAAAAAAGCGACGGCCTTCTTTGCGAAGGAGAGCGACCGGTGAGCGCCATATGCCGGTTCATCCACGCAGAGAAGGCGAACTACCCGGTCACGCTGCTGTGCAAGGTAATGAAGACCGCGCGGTCCACGTACTACGCGTGGGTGGCCGGACGGGAAGCCCGCGAAGCGCGGCGGCGGGCCGATCAGACCCTGGCGCACGAGATCACGGTGATCCATCTCGCCTCCCGGCGGAACTACGGCGTCCCGCGCGTCACCGCCGAACTGCGCCGGCAGGACCGGTTGGTCAATCGCAAGCGGGTGGCACGGGTCATGCGGGAGCACGGCATCGTCGGGAACAGCCGGCGCACCGGCCGCCGCAGTCTGACCAAGGCCGACACCAAAGCCGCCCCGTAGCCGGACTTGATCGGCCGGGACTTCACCGCCACCCGCCCCGGCACGAAAATCGTCGGGGACATCACCTACATCCCCACCGCCGAGGGCTGGCTCTACCTTGCCTCGTGGCTGGACCTGGCCACGCGCGAGGTCATCGGCTACTCGATGGCCGACCACCACCGCGCCGAACTCGTCGTCGACGCGCTCGACATGGCCGCCGCACTGGGCCGCCTGGAGCCCGGCTGCGTGATCCACAGCGACCGCGGATCGGAATACACCTCCCGCCAACTGCGCGACAGAATCTCCATGTTGGGGCACAGGCAAAGCATGGGCCGGACCGGGAGCTGCTTCGACAACGCCGCCGCGGAGAGCTTCTGGGCCGTACTCAAAGAGGAGATCGGCACCCGCTTCTGGCCCGACCGCGCGACCGCCCGCGCCAGCATCTTCGACTTCATCGAGAGACCCCGTTGCCCAATTGGGTGAATGCCTGTGATCTCGGACTTGGTGGGTGGTTTTGGGGTGGAGCCTGAGATCGGAGGCTTGGGTGGCAGGCCTGCGGTTCGATCTTGGGGTGGAGGGCTGGGTGTCGATGCGGGCGGACTCGGGTCGGGAGGTACCTGAGGAGACGCGGATGGTGGCTCGGGCTGCGTTTCCGAAGGGCTGTCTGGCGATGCGGGTGCGGGACGAGCTTGGTCCGCTGTTCGACGACGAGATCTTCCGGTCCGCGTTCGGCGTCCGTGGCCGTCCTGGTGTTGCGCCGGGGCAACTGGCCTTGGTCAGTGTGCTGCAATTCGCGGAGAACCTGACGGATCGCCAGGCCGCCCACGCGGTACGCGCGAGAATCGACTGGAAGTACTTGCTCGGCCTCGGCCTGGCCGATCCCGGTTTCGACTTCACCGTGCTGACCGGCTTCCGTGACCGTCTCCTGGCTCACGGGCTGGAGGAGAAGATCCTGGACTTGCTGTTGGAACGGCTCAACGAACTTGGGCTGGTGTCCGGGCGGGGCCGGCAGCGCACCGACTCCACTCACGTGCTCGCCGCGGTGAGGGATCTCAACCGTTTGGAGTTCGTCGGCGAGACGCTGCGGGCCGCCTTGGAAGCGGTTGCCGTCGCGGCGCCCGAGTGGCTCACCTCCTGGATGCCCCGGGCCTGGCAGGAACAGTACGGGAGCCGGATGGACTCCTACCGACTGCCGAGTGATGAAAGCGAGCGGACGCAGCTCACCTGGCGCATCGCGGCCGACGGCTACCAGTTCCTCGAA
>NZ_JBSFET010000146.1:0-9333 GCF_053594575.1 Streptomyces sp. NPDC001880 | reverse complement strand
GGCGTGATCGTCTCCTACGAGACCGTCCGCCGGTGGTGTGCGAAGTTCGGCCAGGCCTACGCCGACGGGCTGCGCCGCCGCCGACCGCGGCCCGGAGCTCCTTGCGGTACAAGCTGTCTTGGACGACTGCCTGTACCAACGAGCTCCGTTGCTCTGTGTGCAGGAGTTCTTCAAATCCCTTGCGTGACCTGTGGAAACGCTAACTACCCGGCCTTGGTGGAACTTCACCCGCCATATCGACCACAGGTTTGCCCACACGGTACCCGACCCGCCGGGAACTTCACGCTTTGCGCACCCAGAACAAACCCCGTGAACAACCCCGGCCAGGGTCGACGAAGCACATAGGGGCACCCCCAGCAGCAACTCGGCGAACTGGAGGTGCCGACCGTCCGGTGGGGACGGCTCAAACGGTGAGGTTGCGCAGCCGCGCCAGGACGGTTTGCCGCTCCTCGGTGTCGTCGCTCCAGCCCTGTGCCCAGTCGAGCGCCGAGCCTCCCCCCGACTCCCGCAGGTGCGGGTCGGCTCCATGACACAGCAGCAGCTCGACGAGGGGCAGGTTCGCCTTGGCAGTGGCTGCGGCAAGTGGCAGTCCGCTGCGCCACCCCCGGGATTCGGCGTTGGGCGAGGCCCCGGCCGCCAGGAGCAGCTCAGCGCAATGGTTTTCGCCTTGGACGGCGGCGAGATAGAGCGGTGTGGCTCCGTCAGGGGCGCGGGTGTCGGGATCTGCCCCTTGGGCGAGGAGTCGCTGGAGAAGGCCGACGTGTCCGTCACCGGCAGCCGCGGCAAGCCGCTTCGGTAGCTTCTTACGCTTTCTATTGTTCACGTGTTTCCACGGGTGCGGGGCCTACCGCCCTGGAGCTGCGGAAGGTGCAGTGGTGCGCCCGGTACCCCTTTCCATGCTTCTTGCTGATCTGGGCCTGTACATCTCGCTGGGCGGCCTTTTCGGCCTCCGGCTTGCTCTTCCCCCTTCCAGTGCCCTTGAGCTGCTTGTCTCCGTGGTCTCCACTTCCGATCTTCTCGACACCACAGACGGCGGTGGAGTACCACGTCTTGGGCTTGGCCATGGTGGCGTCGGAGGCTTCGGCGGTTCCTGTGAGGGCAAGCAGGGCGCATGCCGCTGCTGCGGTCCAGCAGGCGATGGACTTCTTCACGGTGCCTCGCTTTCGGCTGGTGGGGTGGGTGCGGTGGCGCCCGGCGGACACGATGGCATGCGCAGAGGATGGGATTGCGCGGCCGTTCAAGGCTGGAGTTGACGCGCGGAACGGTTCTTCGCCCGTCGCCACGGGGGTGGGCGACTCTTGCGAGGCGTGGTGATTTCACACCTTTGCGTGAGGTGGACCGATGGTGCGCTTGCCGATAACCTCATCCGCCCTGGTCGGAGCTGGTGTGTGGGGTGTACGGGATGTCGAGCGCGGTCGGTCGGGTCTGCGCCGTCGCGCGGCTATCGATCAACGCGGCATGATGACCAACCGTGCTGCTGCGACTGGCCTACTTGGGCATGGTGAACGCGTTCGCCATGCTGCGCCTGCTCCCGGTGAGCGGTCGGGACAAGGACATGGAGATCCTCGCCCTGCGCCACCAACTGTCGGTGCTGGAGCGCCAACTCGGTAAGGAGAAGGTGCGGTTCAGCCCGAGCGACCGGGCGTTCCTGGCGGCGCTGCTGCACCGGCTGCCGCGGGACGTGTTGCGCAGGCTGCGGCTGCTGGTCCGGCCGGACACGGCGCTGCGTGGGCACCGCGACCTGGTCGCCCGCCGCCACGCCGCCGAGTCCAAGCCGAAGCGCCCGGGTCGGCCCCGCACCGTGCGCTCCATCCGTGCCCTGGTGCTGCGCCTGGCACGGGGAATCCCACGTGGGGCTACCGGCGCCTCCAAGGCGAGCTGCTGGTGCTGGGCGTGACGGTGGCCCCCTCCACGGTCTGGGAGATCCTGCGGGAGGCCGGGATCGATCCGTCACCTCAACGGAGCTCAAGCACGTGGGCGGACTTCCTGCGCTCGCAGGCCGACGCCCTGCTGGCGTGCGATTTCTTCGAGACGGTCGCCTTGTCCGGGGCACGGATGTACGTGCTCGCAGTGATCGAGCACGGCAGTCGGCGGAACCCGGATTCTGGGCGCCACGGCACACCCGACCACCGCCTGGGTGGCGCAGGCCGCGAAGAATCTCGTCATGGACCTGGAACGGACGCACGCTGCCGGGCGCAGTTCTTGATCCGGGACCGGGACGGGAAGTGCCCCGCCTTGTTCGACGCGATCCTCGCCGATGCGGGCATCGAGGGTGTGCTCAGCGGCGTCCGGATGCCGAGAATGAACTGCATCTGCTCCACGCCTTGCGCGCTTTCGAACAGTTCTACAAATCCCATCGGCCGCATCAGGGCATCGCGAATGCCCGCCCGCTGTATCCACTGCCCACGCCGATCACTGATCCGGACGAGATCGCCCGCCTCGACACATGCCGCCACGATCGCCTCGGCGGCATTCTCCACGAGTACCGACATGCCGCATGACCTCAACGGATGACATTTTCGGCAAAGGCAGGGCCCCTGGGACACCCGATCGGAAACCGGTGAATTGGTGAAACTCGAGGTGTCACCGCCAGTCGTACGGGCCGTCCACGGTGGCAGGCTCCACCATCGAGTCAACCGGGAGGGACGGAGAACTGATGGCGCAGGACCTGCAGGAAGCCGCGTCGGCCGCGCCGGTGGCCAACAAGCGCATCAATGCCGGTGTGAGACTCATGGGATGGCTGACGACCACCGACCACAAGGTCATCGGCAATCTCTACATAGTCACCGCGTTCGGGTTCTTCCTGCTGGCCGGAGTGCTGGCCATGCTCATGCGCGCGGAACTGGCCCGGCCGGGACTGCAGATCGTCAGCGCGGAACAGTACAATCAGCTGTTCACTGTCCACGGCACCATCATGATGCTGCTGTTCGCCACGCCGATGTTCGGCGGCTTCGCGAACGCCATCATGCCGCTTCAGATCGGCGCGCCCGACGTCGCCTTCCCGCGCCTCAACGCGTTCACCTACTGGCTCTTCCTCTTCGGCGGAATCATCGTGGTGTCCGGATTCGTGGTGCCCGGCGGCGCGGCCCACTTCGGCTGGTTCGCCTACGCACCGCTGAACAGTGCCGTCTTCTCGCCCGGCGCCGGCGGAGACCTCTGGATTATGGGCCTCGTGCTGTCGGGGATCAGTACGACCCTGGCATCGGTCAATTTCATCACTACGATCGTCTGTCTGCGTGCGCCGGGTATGACCATGTTCCGGATGCCGATCTTCACCTGGAACGTACTGTTCACCTCGATCCTCGCGCTGCTCGCGTTTCCGGTGCTCGCCGCCACCCTGCTCGCCCTAGAAGCCGACCGGAAGTTCGGGGCCCATGTTTACGACGCCGCGAACGGCGGTGCGCTGCTGTGGCAGCACCTGTTCTGGTTTTTCGGCCATCCCGAGGTCTACATTGTCGCGCTGCCCTTCTTCGGAGTGGTGAGCGAGATCATCCCCGTGTTCAGCCGGAAGCCGATGTTCGGGTATTTCGGAATGGTGATGGCCACGATCAGCATCACCATGCTCTCGGCGGTTGTCTGGGCCCACCACATGTTCGCGACAGGAGCCGTTCTCCTGCCCTTCTTCTCCGCCATGTCGTTCATCATCGCCGTGCCCACCGGTGTAAAGTTCTTCAACTGGATCGGCACCATGTGGCTCGGCAGTATCTCGTTCGAGACACCCATGCTCTGGGCGTTCGGCTTCCTCGTGACTTTTCTCCTCGGCGGCCTCAGTGGAGTGCTGATCGCCTCACCCCCGCTGGACTTCCATCTCACCGATTCGTACTTCATCGTCGCCCACCTCCATTACGTGCTCTTCGGAACAGTAGTCTTCGCGATGTTCGGCGGCTTCTACTTCTGGTGGCCCAAGTTGACCGGACGTATGCTGGATGAACGCATCGGTCGTATCCATTTCTGGACCTTGTTCATCGGCTTTCAGCTGACCTTCCTGGTCCAGCACTGGCTGGGTGAGGCCGGAATGCCCCGACGTTACGCCGACTATCTTGCGGCGGACGGCTTCACCTTGTTCAATACGATCTCGTCCGTCGGCTCCTTTCTGCTGGGCCTGTCGACACTGCCGTTCCTGTACAACGTGTGGCGCACCAGCAGTTACGCGCCCAAGGTCGAGGTGGACGACCCGTGGGGGTTCGGCCGTTCCCTGGAGTGGGCGACCTCCTGTCCGCCGCCGAGGCACAATTTCCGGGCTTTGCCCCGCGTGCGTTCCGACTCGCCGGCCTTCGACCTGCACCATCCCCTCACGCCGGAGAAGCAGAAGCCGGGCCTCGGCCGAGGCGGGTCCGGCTCTGCATCGGGCGCTGAAGAGGAGTCGGGCGGATGAAGACCGAGGCCGTTGTCTTCGCCGGGGTCGCGGGGTTCTTCCTCGTGACCGATGTTCTCTACGCCGTGTGGTCTCGTGATCCGACAGGCACGGCGGCTCTCACCGTCTCGTTCCTCATGGCGTTGCTGGTCACGTTCTTCTTCACCGCCAACTACCGGAGGAAGGGCCTGCGCCCCGAGGACCGCGGGGACGGGTACATCCACGAGCGGTCCGGTCCGGTGGACTTCTTTCCTCCGCACAGCATCTGGCCGTCACTGACAGCCGCGGGGATGGCCCTGCTCGCCATCGGAGTGGTGTTCGGTCTGTGGCTGTCCCTGATCGGGCTGGGCTTGGTCCTGGCGGGGGTGTTCGGAATGGTCTTCCAGTACGTGCGTGTCCCGGACTGAAGGTGGTTCTCAGTCCTCGCGTTCGCGGACCGGCTCCGGCCGTGTCGTCCGCTCCGCGATCCGGGACCGTTGCTCCTCCGTGACGGGCAGTTCCACGAGGTCCCCGTAGTACCAGCCGCTCAGTACGGTCCGAAGCCGTCGCCGAATCGAGATCGGGCCCTGCGCGGGGAGCTCCAGGGGCGTCGGGACATCACGCATCAGGATGCGGTAGCGGGCTGTTGGGTTCAGGCCACGGCGGCTCTCCGAGAGATCGCCGTTCACCGACTGTGTCACCTGGCCGGTCTCCTCGCCTTCGGTCAGCCGATGGAGGTCCCGCATCTGAAGGGCGAGGCAGAGGCGTTTGGTCAGCGCGAAGGCCAGGAGTGGGGCGGCGATCAGCGCGGTTCTGAGGATCCAGGTCATGGCCTCGACCGAAACCCTGAACGAGAAGGCTACGACGTCGTTGCCGCCGGCGACCAGGAGAACGGCGTAGAAGACGATGGCCGCCACGCCGAGCCCCGTACGGGTCGGCCGGTTGCGCGGCCGGTCGCACAGATGGTGTTCCCTGCGGTCGCCCGTCACCCATTTCTCGAAAAAGGGATAGAGGAACAGCACTGTGAAGACCACGCCTGGCAGCACGATCGCCGGAATGAACACATTCCACATGACGGTGTGGCCCGCAATGTCGGTCTCCCATGGCGGCATCAGCCGGAGCGCGCCCTCCAGGAACCCGACATACCAGTCCGGCTGTGCGTTACCCGAGACCTGGTTGGCGCGGTAGGGGCCGTAGTTCCATACGGGGTTGATCTGGGCGAGCGCGCCCAGCAACGTCAGTACGCCGAACACCATGAGGAAAAAACCTGTGGTCTTCGCGGTGAAGTGAGGAAATGCCGGTGAGCCGACGGCGTTTTCGTTGGTCTTCCCCTGACCCGCCCAGTGGGTGTGTTTGAGATAGACCACCAGGATGAGATGAGCGGTGATCAGCGCCACGATCAGGCCGGGCACGAGCAGGACATGCACGGGGTACAGACGGGGGATCACGGAATCGCCCGGGAACTGTCCGCCGAAGACAAACAGCTCCAGGTACGTTCCGACGACAGGGATCGACCCCACAATGGTGGCCGCCGTCCTCAGGCCCGTACCGGACAGCAGGTCGTCGGGCAGCGAGTAGCCCGCGAATCCTTCGAGAAGCGCGAGTACGAACAGTGTCACACCCACGATCCAGTTGGCCTCCCGCGGTTTACGGAAGGCGCCGGTGAAGAAGATCCGCAGCATATGGACGGCGATCGCAGCGACGAACACGAGTGCCGCCCAGTGGTGGATCTGACGGATCAGCAGGCCGCCGCGCACGGCGAAGCTGATGTTGAGGGTGGTGGCGTAGGCCTGCGTCATCCTCACCCCCTGAAGGGGCACATAGGAACCGGTGTAGACGCTCTCCATCATGCTCGGGTCGAAGAACAGAGTGAGGTACACGCCGGTGAGGAGCAGGACCACAAAGGAGTAGAGGGCGATCTCACCGAGGAGAAAGGACCAGTGTTCGGGAAAGGCCTTGCGCAGCAACTGCCGGGCCAGCTCGCTGACGGGCAGGCGCCCGTCCACCGCGCCGTAACCACTGACCGCCGTCTTCCCGGCCCGGGCCTTCAGCTGCGCCTTACGCCTCCGCAGGGGCATGCACCACTCTCCCGTCGATCTTCCTTCCACCCCGCCCCTTATTGTTACGGTTCGCTCGTTATGGGTAGCGCATTACTCGAAGGGACTACGCAGAATCGCGGTATCGGCACCTGATCGGCCGACCTGGCCCTGACGTGCCTGGTGGCGCCGCGCGGGTGCGTCGGCCCCACCCCGCGAGCGATATGCGGGGCCTCGCCGCCGCCTGGACACTCCTGCGGAGCGGGCCGACCACAATCTGGTCGAGCTGCTGCAGGAGCTGCGGGTCGTTTAAACCGGAGTGCAGATCGTCTTCGCGTTTCTGTTGGGCATCGCGTTCACCAGCCGTTTCCCGGGTCTCAGTGATTTCCAGACCGACATGTACATCAGCACGTTGCTGCTCACGGTCGTGGCCTCTGTTCTCCTCGCGCCCCCCGGTGGCACTGCAAAGTAGCTGTCGGACGGTTCGGCCTGAGCGGTGATGCGCTTGAGCCACTTGACGCTGCGGACGCCGATCCACCCGGGGACGACCACACGCAGCGGCGCGCCGTGCGCGGTGGGCAGTGCCTTCAGCTTGTCGTTTAACCCCATCAGGGGGTGACGTAGTCGCCCCAGCCGAAAGTGGCGACATAGGCCCGTCGAACTGCTTCCCTGCCGCGTCCACCCCTGATGTGGATGACGGTGAGCGCGAGGATGAACCAGGCGGTGAAGCCTCCTGCAACGATCAAAGTCCAGCGAGCGCCGGAGAAGCTGGCGGCAACGATCAAAGCAATGATCGTCACGGCCAGTCCGATGTGACCGCCGATATCCGTGCTGGACCTGTTGCCGCCTGTCATGAGAGCCCCCACCGAAGATCACGCTGTCCTGCGCCAGAGCAGATTACGGGGCTCCGCCGATGGTGTCAGTACCGCTCCCGCGACGGGGTCTGGTGCCTTGCTTGTGGTGGGCGGGGCGGCTGTATGCCTTGCCGGTGGCCAGGACTCTGCCCACGTTGTGACGGGTGGCCGGGCGGCGGTTCTTCGAGCCCGGTGGCCTGCCTGGCCCGGGCCGGTTTCGGTGCACCGGCTGGGGTGTTGTCGGCGTACAAGTGAACGTCCCCACCCGCGTACGGATGAAAAGGGGACAGTTGTTGATGCGGTGAGACCTGCTGCTCGGCACTCTTCTGCCTGGTCGGTGAGAGGCGGCGGAAGGCGGTCAGCAGTGGTCTTGGATCCGTGTCGTTGGTTGGAACTACGGCGTTTTCGAAGCCTGTTGGAATCTGGGGCGATCAGCCTGTCGGAGGTCGCGGGGGAGACCGGGCTGGACCGCAAGACGGTCCGCAAGTATCTGTCGGCGCCGGGGCCGGCGACCCCGCCGCGCCGGTCGCCGAACGGGCGGTCGAAGGCGAGGGTGATCGACGAGTACGCGCCGCTGGTCGACTCGATGCTGCGGGCCGAGATCCTGATGAAGGCCGCGGTGATCCACGAGCGGCTGGTGGCGGAGTACGGGTTCACCGGCAACTACCAGCGCGTCAAGCTCTACGTTCAGGAAGCCCGCCCGAGGGTCGCCGAGGAACTCGGCATCACGCCGAAGGAACTCGCGGGCATGCACCGCCGGTTCGAGGTGATCCCGGGTGCTCAGGCCCAGGTGGACTGGGGCGACGAGGGTAAGATCCTCGCCCACATGGGCATTCCGAAGGTCTACTCGTTCCATATGACGCTGTCGTACTCGCGTGACCCGTTCTGCTGCTTCACCACCAGCCAGGACCTGCAGACGTTCTTCGACTGCCACCGCCGGGCGTTTGCCCACTTCGGCGGGGTGTCGATGACGATCGTCTACGACCGGACCAAGACCGTCGTCCGCCGGCACGTCGCCCCGGGCGAGGCGGTCCCGCTGCATCCGGAAGCGGTCGGCTTCGCCGGCCACTACGACTTCGACATCGATGTCCTGGCCGCCTACCGGCCCACCGGCAAAGGTCGTGTCGAGCGGCAGGTCCTCATCGTCCGCGACCACGTCCTGTCCGGCCGGTCCTTCTCCTCCGTCGAGGAGATGGACGCCGCCTTCACCACCTGGGTCCCGCAGTGGCGGGCCCAGGCCCACAGGACCCATCAGCAGATCATCGGAGAGCGGGCGGCCCGTGACCACGTGGCCCTCAAACCGCTGCCGCCGACCCCGTACCTGGTGGCCGAGCGGCACCTGCGGCCGGCCGGCAAGGACTGTCTGGTCGCCTTCGCCGGCAACCTCTACTCGGTGCCCGCCCGCAAGGTCCGACCGCGTCAGCTGGTGGAGGTCCGGGCCACGAAGTCGCAGGTCATGCTGCATTCCACCGTCGCCGGCGCCGACAGCGAGACGCTGCTGGCCGCCCATCCCCGGGCGATCGGCCGCGGGGCCCGCGTCGTCGAAGAGTCCCACTGGGATGGTCTGCCCACCGGCAAGGGACGCCGCACCACCACCGGCGATGTCATGCCACGGCCCCGTCGTGAACGACCTCTGGGCGAGGAGGCAGGACCTCTGCAGGCACTGCTGAACCGGGCCGCGGCCACCCGCATCGAGGTCGGCCGCCGCCCACTGTCGGTCTATGACGAGCTGACCGGAACCCGCCCCTTCACCACCCGTCCGAGCACGAGGGAGACGTCTTGAGCGAGCTGGTCTCCACCCGCATCCGCCACACGGCCTGCAAGCTCGGGCTGCCCCACCTGGCCGAAACGATCAACGAGTACACCCGTCGGGCCGACGAGGGGAAGATGGGCTACCTCGACTTCCTCGACCTGGTGCTGTCCGAGGAGCTCGCCGTCCGTGACGACCGCCGCTTCCGCCAGGGCCTGCGACTGTCCCGGCTGCCGCACCACAAGACGCTCGACGAGTACGACTTTTCGTTCCAGCCAGACCTCGACCCGCGGAAGGTCAAGGACCTCGCCACCCTCTCGTTCGTCGACGGCAAGGCGAATGCCGCCCTGCTCGGGCCGC